>NZ_JBVCPV010000034.1:0-19576 GCF_057456495.1 Lishizhenia sp.
CGAAGTTACTTGGCTTTATCAAACGCTGGTAAAGATCTGTTGTACCATCTGCAGATTTAATCGTAGAAATTTCGGCAGTACCCATCGTTACATTTTCGTAAGGATTTTTAGCTGTTAGCATATTGCTTACTTTTCCTTTACTTGTAATCATCTGTGCAACATTAGGTGTTGTATGGTTCGAGTACTGATCAAAGATGTATTTTCCTGATGGACTTACAGCAACACTGTGCGTTCCTTCAACCTCTGTTACCAAAGATTGATTTCCAGAATAATCTACCTTGTAGACCATAGTATTCATTCCATTATCTCCTGTTGCATAGTAATATACCTCTTTGGAAGTAGATGAAATAATGTCTTTTGTTACGAATTTGTTTGACGTTAATTTCTGAATCAACTCACCATCAATGGTGTAGTAGTATAAATTGTTGTAACCATCTTGCTCAGAAATCCAGATAAAGTTATTACTCCCCTCTTTTGGAAAGTAAGCTGGATGCTCAGGTTCTGTCCACGTTTCACTTTTTTCAGTAATTAATGTAGCCACAAATTCACCTTCAACGGTGTACTTGTTTAAGTTCATTTCGTTCTGACCACGATTAACTTCTGCTATTAAAAAGAATTTTTCGTCTGGTGTAAACGTAACATTTGTAAGGTAAGCATCCTCTTCTCCTCTCGGTGTGATGTATACTACACTTCCTTTTGCAACATTGTAAATTCCAACACTTGGCTTTTCACTTTTCTGACCCGCCATTGGGTATTTAATCGATTTCAATTCACCTGGGTAAGTAGAATTATCTAACATTGGGTAATCGTGTACTTCAGATTCATCCTTTTGGTAGAATGCCAAGTAGTTTCCATCTTCTGACCAAAACAATCCTTCTGTAATTCCAAACTCACTTCTTGCAAAAGCTTGTCCGGCAACAATGTTAGGATCTGTATGTTGTGTTACTTGAATATTTTTATTTCCCTTATTGATAAATACATTGTTATCTACAGTATAAGCTACTGTTTGCGTTGCAGTGTGCACTTTTGCATTAGCACTACCATCTTTCAACTCAGCAAATAATTTTCCTGCATCTGTATCTACGTTATAGCTGTAAAATTTCTTTCCTTGTTCTACAACCATAAATTCATTTCCCGAAATCCAATCGAAACCAGAGAACCAACGCAACTTACCATTTACCGCTGCATTTACTTCAGCAATTTTAGCTATCGTGTCTACTGAATTTGCTTTTTTTCCACTTCCTTCTAACAAAGAAGTGTAAGCTCCTAGGTATGAAAAATTATCAGAATTTGGAATCCATGAGAAGCCCATAATGTGCTCTGGATAGTACTTTCTGTATTGGTTCATCACTGCCGATTCTATGGTCAATGTTTCTTTTTGACCATAAGCAAGCATACTTAGACCCACACAGGTCATTACAACTAACTTTTTAAACATTTACTCTTACTTTATATGTTTGGTAAAAAACTTATTTAATTTTTGAGCTGCTTGGTATTTTGAGAGTATAAACTCACCCAAGTCGTCTCGTAGAATAGTTTCGGGGGTAAATTTGGCGAAATAATACCAATTTTTATTAAAAATCAGAGGTTCTTTCTCAGCCGCTGCCTTTAAATGCTTAGGAATAATTTTGTTCTTATCTCCTCTTATTTCTCCGTAAGTGGCTAAGAAATCTGCATCTTGGTAGGCTTTCTGAAATTCATCCAAGTTGTCTGCAATTGCTTCTCTAACTTCTAAGAGTTGCTCTTTCTCCAGTTTATAAACTCCTCCATATACACGTAAATCCTCCGGTCCCATTTCAAAATATAGACCTGGTGTGGTGTGGTTCTTCTTCCCACCTTCTACCAATACGGCAGAGCGATTCAACTTATAGGGTGTTTTATCTTTAGAAAAACGTATATCTCTGTTGATTCTGAAGATACAATCCTTAGCCTCAAGTTCTCCCCAGGCTGGATTAATGGCTTTACCTTTTTCTATCAAATGATCTACAAAAGCTTTCATGGGATCTTTTACACTTTTGTGATAACGTTTTCTATTTTCATCAAACCAATCTTTGTTGTTATTGGGAGCAAGTTCAATGAAGAAATCTAAATAATCTTGAGTAAAAAATGCCATAATCTTGTTTTGTCGTGGGAAGATAAGCAATAATTCTTCTTCCTTCTTTGAGATTGTTATTGGAGGTATATTTTCGGGATGAAGTATCAGCTTCTTCATTGAAGCTCCACGAGGATTTAGAAACTTTCTAAACATGAGCAAAATTGATTTTTTGTACATTCGCGACTATGGGGTACAGGATAGCCGTAAATGCGAGGTTTCTTTTAAAACACAAAATGGAGGGTTTTGGATGGTATACATTCGAGAACTTCAAGCGCATTGTTCAACAACACCCTGAACATGAATTCATCTTCTTTTTTGACCGCAAATACGATCCAAAATTTGTCTTCGCTGATAATGTGACTCCCGTAGTCTTATATCCACAAGCTAGGCACCCAGAACTGTTTAAAATTTGGTTCAACTTTGCTGTCCCTCGTGCACTTAAAAAATATAAGTGTGATGCTTTTATTTCTCCTGATGGATACTTGAGTTTAAACACTAAGCTTCCTCAACTCATTGTAATGCACGACCTGAATTTTGAACACAACCCACAGGATTTACCCAAAAGTGCTTTGAATTACTACAAAAAGTACTTTCCTAAGTTTGCTCAAAAGGCCCAAAGAATTGTAACCGTTTCTGAATACTCAAAACAAGATATCGTTCAACAATACGGCATTGCTCCTGAAAAGATTGATGTTGGGTACAATGGTGCTTCTCCCATTTTTAAGCCTATATCAAATACAGAAAGTGAAACTGTAAAGCAATTGTTTAGCAAGGGGAAAAATTACATTCTATTTGTGGGTGCTTTGAGTCCCAGAAAAAATTTAAATCGACTTATTGCTGCCTTCGATGCTATGCATAAAGAAGGTAAATCTGATTTAGAACTTGTCATTGTTGGAGAGGATTTATTTAAGTCGATGGAAACAAAAATAGAGGCCTCTACAAAGGAACATATACATTTTACGGGACATTTGAGTCAAGCCAACTTAGCCCAGGTAGTTGCTGCAGCACATATATTTGCTTTCGTACCCTATTTCGAAGGTTTTGGTATTCCATTATTAGAAGCCATGCAAAGCGGTGTACCCTGCTTGGCAGCCAAGGCAACATCTCTTCCTGAAGTTGGAGGTGACGCTGTATTATATTGTGACCCTTACAATGTTGATGCTATAAAAGAAGGATTGATCCGATTAGCTGAAGACGAAACGTTACGCAATACATTAAAAGAAAAAGGACCCCAAAGAGCCCTTAACTTTTCTTGGGACAAGAGTGCCGAAGTACTCTGGTCTGCCTTTCTTAAAATGATGGATTAATCAATTCCATGAGGCACTCTCATAGACCTGTGTTCTTACCCTACCAGTTGTAACATGAAAATTGACTTGCACAGGTTGGTTCATATATTTTTCTTCATTGGCCATCAAGTCCTTCACAAAATCATCTTGATGAGTGATTTTAACAGCTGAAAAATACCCCACGTTAACATTCGGTTCTCCAATCAACATATACAAATCATTTTGCGCCTGAAGCAAACCAATAAAGTGCGGTTTAAATCTACCTGCTTTGTTTACTAAAGTCATTACACGCTTTGTATCATTTTCTTCTGTTCTTATTTTCGAAAACGCCAAATTTGGTAGCTCCTCATAAATGTCTGTAGTTCTCAATTGTGAATAAACTGCTTTACCATTTTCATAATAAGTCCTCTTCTCGGTGTACATCGCAAGATCATTTGAGGTCAGTTCATCATAGTTATGAAAAACAGCTTCTAACCCTTCTTCTTCGTTAAAATAAAAGACTTTTGTACCTCTTCTTCCATAAGTACCTTCTTGGTATTTTTCAACAGCCTTTACTAAAACACCGTCTAAATAATAAGCATCTACCTGCTCTACATATCCTGAATCGGTAATTTCGTAACGTAAACTTTTATCTACTGCAAACTCTTCAACCGGCGTCATTTCAATTTTCTTGACATAAGCCATTGCCGGACCATTGTATCCAAGATCATTTGCAGAACTTTGATCGGCCACATTTTCTTCGGGCATGGGTACTAAAGTCACCTCTTTATTATCAATGGTTTTTTGCTCACAAGATGTAGTAAGCAATAATGCCGCAAGTGTATATCCAAGTAGTTTATGCATTCGTTTTTCTTTTAGAAATACAAAAATAGCAAATCGTAACAGATGGTATCAAAGAAAAAGTCCCGACAAACTGCCGGGACTTTAAAAATTAGTATCCTAAGATTAATCAAAAATCAAGGTCATTTCAACCCTTCTATTTTTAGCTCTTCCTTCTTCGCTATCGTTAGATGCTAAAGGTTGAGTTTCACCATAGAAAAGCGTAGTAATTCTCGCTTCTTCTACACCTTGTTCCATCAAGTAAGATTTCACGGCCTCTGCCCTTTCTTTAGATAACTGAAGGTTCGTGGCAGGATCTCCGACATTGTCAGTATGTCCTTCTATTTTCAACTTGAACTCTGGGTTTTCATTCATCACTTTTGCAAGCGCATCCAAAGAACCGTAAGAAGCATCCTTAATCACTGCTTTTGCTGTTTCAAATTCTAAGTTATCAAAAGCGGTTTGTATCACTTTTTTAACTTCTTCTTTAACTACAGGACATCCTTTATTTTCTACAACTCCCGGTGTTTTAACACATGCATCATCTTTATCTAATACACCATCTCCGTCAGTATCTGGGTAAGGACAACCTTTGTTTTCAACAGGACCAGCAATCTCAGGACATTCATCCTGCGGGTCTGCAACACCGTCTTCATCCGTATCTGGACAACCTTGAAACTCTTTTAATCCAGCAGTTTTTGGACAGACATCTTGAGCATCCTCAATACCGTCACCATCTGAATCCGGACAACCCTTAAACTCTGCTAAACCGATCACCTCTGGACAAGCATCTTCCTTATCTATGATTCCATCACCGTCGGTATCTGGACATCCCTTGTTTACGATATCACCTGGAAGAGAAGGACAAAGATCTTCGCTATCTTGAACTCCATCCCCATCAGAGTCTGGACAACCATTAAAGGCTAGAATCCCTGCTTTATCAGGACATTTATCTTCTTTATTTTTAATTCCATCACCATCTCTATCTGACTTCTTCACCTTATTTACATCAGCTTTAGGGGCTCTTTCTTTTTCCTCTCTAATTTTCTCCTTTGCTTTTTCCTTCTTATTCTTTTTCTTATTTCCTAGAGCCACATTAAAACCTACACGTGCTTGGAAATGTTTTGCGCTATAGGGAAGAGTAATACTCTCTTGCGTAGTTACAGGATTTCCATTTGCATCATCTTCTGTAACCGAATACATAAGATCTGCTGTATTAAGCGCTAAAAGGTTATCTACAATAGCATGTATTTGGAAACCACCCAAACCTAGAACTATTCCTGCTCCCGCATTAGAACGTTTATCCAAGAAGGTGTAATTGGCCGTCAATTGAATTTTACGCGTTAAATTTTGCGTGTAAGAAAATGTTAAAGATGGTCTTAAACTCCCTCTATACAACTCTCCAAAAAACAATGCGCCAACTTGTCCTTTTAACCTAGGATTCTCTATTAATGTATAATTAGCGCCCAGGTAAAAACGTGTTACTAATGAGGTTGTAAAGGAATTGGTATTTCCATTGGTTTGAAACTGTTCTTCAAACTCTTCACCAATTTGAGTAAAATGGTCTCCTGCCGGATCTGCCGTTGTATCTGCATTAAACAAGGCATTTGAAAAGTCAATTCCTGAGTAGGCTATATCAACATCTTCCGACTCAAAGTTCATATTTCCAGATTTCCAATTGATAAAGCCCAAATCTATCAAACTCGCACTCACGTTTAATTTTGGCGTTACGTTGTAACTTGCACCAAGATCTAAAGCCACACCGTAGTTTCCATTTACATTTCTGTAATACCCTTCTGCACTTGCGTTTTCATTCGTATCAATTCCAGAAGTGTACATTTCGTAACGACCTGTCACCGCCAAATCATAAGTTATAGTATCTGTGGTTAACTTAAAAGTGGATGATTTGGTGTAAATACTATTCATTCCACTCAACAACTTCACTTTTGCTCCGAAGGTCCATTTATCATTTACCTTTCTTTGATAACCTAACCCAAAGCTTCTATAATGAAGTGCGTCAATGCCCATATTAGAGAAGTCTAACACTCCCCCATTTTCTTCGAAATTTCCGTTCCCATAAAATGGAAAAGTGAGTAAATCTTTAGGCAATGTTACACGCGTAAAGACATTCTCGTTGGCCGAAAAATAAATGAAATTGTTTGCCTTAAACCTAAATCCGAAAGAAAGTAACTCGAGGTTTAAACTTGTTCCAACGTAATTTCTGTTCGTCCACATATTTGTTAGATGATCAACACGCAAACGTGTACCTGTTGAAGTATTCTCAAACAAATCCTTAGGGGTAGCCAAGTTATTTGTAAAGTTTAAATATATAGATGACAATGCAGGAATACCTATGTACAAACGACCATCTACCGCATTGGCAGGATTGGTATACAATGTTTGTTGTAAACTCGATAAGTTGTATAAACCATAATCTTGTTGTGCTCTTACCTGTAGTACTAATGTTAATACAAGAAAAACAACGCTCGTTTTAAATAATCTTTTATTTCGCATCACTTGTATTAATTAGAAAGGTTAACATTAAAATTAATTTTCGCAGAAAGCGTAACCGTCAATTCATATTCTGGATAGAACTTAACGTCTTGCATTTGATCAGCGTCACTTGTATTTAAGTTTGCACGATACACCACTTTTCTCGTTCCTTGAGAAATTAAACTTTGTAATTGTTCACTGTCTAGCTTAACATCAGTAATACGTCTTGTATTTGCTATTACTTTTCCAAAATTAGGGTCGGTAACGGGTAAAGAATTATCGATAACACCGCTTGGAATTAGGTTATCTAAACTCGCATCTTCGAATAAGGAATCCAGAACTACATAATTTTCGTCTAAGAAATAGACTTGAGCACCCAATGCTAAAGGTAAGCCGTTGTCGCTAATGATTCTTATTGTAGCACTCTCGATGTCCTTATCATCAAAATTACTTTCGGTATCTAAATCTAAAGCTTCTTCCAAATCTAAATCTGAAGTATCTTGAAATGAAAAATTAGACGCATATCCATAAATAGGCAAGATGACCTCTATATCTCCTGACACACTTGCATTACCCGTTAGAAAATTTTGTGCAACACCATCTGGGTTTGTTTCTGCTCCGAGCTCAAACACGATTTGATTGGGACTGGCATCTATCAACTCTGATAAACTTGGGGTTGTATTGGAATTATTAATACTGTGAAAAAACTCTGCTGTATCTCCAATAAAACTAGCTCCTGGGATAGTTGGAATATTCGTTAGTCCTGGTCCACCCAAACTCTGACTAGAACCTGAGTTGACGTCATACAGACCGGTGAAATTAATACCTAATGGAAGTCCAGCCGATGACCTCAAATATAAATTCAACTGAGGGTCGGCAAAGTGAATATCTCCTGAAATATAATTGGTAAACACAGGTAAACTCTGGGTGTCTTGTGCAACAATGTTTTGGAAATTCCCAAAATATCCCCAAATGCTTTCAAAACTTCCCAATTGAAGCTCCATGTCAAAACCAATACTTTCACTTCCTAAATAAGGCTGACCTGTTTTTGTTAAGGTAACCTCTACATTCACTTCCAGTTCATTATTCGTTTGACCGTTTTTCGATAAATCCAGCACATAATTGGCTAAATCTAGATTCACGATATCCTCCGTTGGTGTGGACCCTTGATAGCTCAAGTCTATTGAAGAACTGTAGGCTACACCATTTTGTTTCAAATAAGGAATTGAAATGTTGAGTGTAACATCATGTTGCATATCTGTATATGCAGATATATTCAAAGCTCCACTAGATATACGAATGCTATCCACTTCCTCCCCATTGGAAAAGGCAAAGTTTTCGTTCAAAGTTTCTGAAAAGTTTACACTAGAACCCGCAGGTGCTAAAGCAAAAGCGGATGCCGTTGATGGAGGAACGGTTACATCGTAGTTTAAATTCTGACTCGGTAAATCTATTAATTCACCTGCATCAAACTCAAACAAATTCTGTCCATAAACGAGCCTGAATAATTCGTCATTTTCATTATAAATCAATTCTCCTACGTCGAACTCTTTTTCTAAATCTCCAAGATTAAGAGTCGCTTTGGCCAAAGGAATAGCGAAGCTGGGATCAGCCTCGGTCAAATCGAGGTTATCTACCTCAAAGGTCTCTTTTTTACAGCTAAATACAAATCCAACCGATAGCAGTAGTAGGATAAAATAGCCCAATTTATTATTTGTCATAGGGTTAATTTTTCATCATCAAAGATAGACTAAAACAACCTGACAAAAAAGAAACATTCCTGTTAATAGAATGGGAAACACCCCATTTAACTAAGTTTTAATTATCCGTTAATCACCATAGAGTAGATGATAAGGTTTTGTTCAACTTGGCTAAGAACAAGTAATTCTTGGGTATCCTTTTGATAAACAAACGAAAGTAAAGCCTCTCCTTCCTTAGGCCAGTTTTTCATTAACTTGCCTTCATTATTAAAGAGGTAAACATTATTTTCTAATTGATCTAAAATAAGCGTATAATATTTCCCCTTTACCTCGAAAGTATGAATTTGTGTGACTTCCTGATTACTCTTATTGATATGGGTTAATTCATCTCCATAAGCACTGTAAACATGAATTACTCCATCCTTTAAACCATATAAATAATGATTATCCTGCCATACTTTTGAACCAACGATATTTCCTACCACTTCACCTGAAATGTTCAACAGAATATTTTTCTCTTGTTGAGGTAAAACAGAAATAACATCTCCTCCAGACTTTAAATTAAGATTTGAAAAATTACTGGCTTTACTTTTCAATTTTGATTTTTCCAATTCCACACAAAATGCTTCTGCTGTAGTACTCACCCAAGCACTTAAAGTACCTTTTCTATTTAGGCCATGAACTTTTCCAACAATTGCTTCCCGTGCTGTTTTTTGAATGATGAGCTCCATTCCCTTAGCATTAAGCATTATCACTTCTCCAGCACTTGTACCAAAGATGTATTTTGATTGCCCTCTCCAGGATACAGCAGCGAACTCGGCGGTTAATTCATTGTCAAATTTCACCGGAAACCCATTCACTTGGTTACCCTTTAAATCGAGAATGTAAAATTCATTTGCCGTTGTAAATGCAACTTGATGCTTTTTATTTTGATAAACATCAACCACTTTAAGGTTTTGAATATCTCCCTCTACTTTCCCTTGCCAAAGTAAATCACCCTTGCGTCCATACAAAAAATAGGCTCCATCCTTGGCACTTACAAAATATGAGTAAGAAGCTCTGATATGATCCCAAATGGGTAATACATCATGTAATGCTTTCCCCACTGCTATGGTTCTAACCTTACTTTTAGGAGTTGTGGCAGGCAGTGTAATATCACCTGTAGTTTTATCCACTTTAAAACTTTGAACTTCCGAATAACTAATACTTGTTCCTTTATTTTCTCTAATACTTCTAAAATGGACTTCATTGGTAAGGTCGCCATATACACGTTGTTGCTTAGCAACATTTAGTGCTAGTGTTTTACCTAATTTATAATGTAATGCAATCTGTTTACACAGCTCCTGATTCTCTGCAATCACTACTTTATCTTCCACCTCTAAGACATAAATAGCCCCTTCTTTCTTACGCGGAAATTCACTTGTTAATTGGAAGCCTTCAAAATGCTTCACATCATTTTCCAGGTAGTTGGTGTCCACTTTATCGCTTCTTTCTAAAAGAATTAAGATAGGATTTTGTTGCGCACTGTAATCCGAAATGATAAATGGATTTCCTTTCAATTTCCCTGTTACAATTCCCTTATCTACCCATTCCGCCATTACACCATTGCGATAAACACTATCTTGATTTTCTAGGTAATGATATTGATAAAAGGTATAATCTTCTACCTCTTCTGGTACCACATAAGCAAAGTTCAATTGATCATCCACAGCTAACCCCATGGCTTGTTGAGCAAGCTTACTTTTATATTGATAATTCCCTTGGGCCGTTCTGTATACATCTGTGTTAGCGCCATTCGTAAAATCTACCAAACTTGCAGATGCATTTTTATCATTGAGTCCTAAAAAATGTGCTTTCTCCTCGTTTAATTTTAATTTGTTTTTTGCCACCAAAACAAAATTACCCTTGTTGAAATACACTTCCTCTTGCGTAATGTTGAGTGCTTTGGTAAAATCTTCTAGCTCCTGTTTGGACCATTTTCTCTTTTGTTCTGCAATGAAAAATGATCGATTCGCTGAAAAGTAATACTTCAAGTGAGTAAATGAGGTTGGAACCTCTACATTTAGATAAGTATTTCTGGTATTCAGAATGTTTTTTACGTCACCTATTTCATTCCATCTATTCACAACAAGAACAGCGCTATCTTCCGCATTAAATACATATTCTGGATGATAAGAAAACTTCTCTTTTTCTATCAGAGAGAAACCCGCATAAGCTATCCACGCTAAGCTTCCTATAAATAGAATGATAATCAACACTGTTCTCATGGCAACTAAATTAACTCAATTCTTGCGCCTTTAGATTCGGCAAAATAAAAGATGCAAACATTTCACCTTTAAAAAACTAAAACTTCAGGGATAGCTGTTCATCTGAAAGTAACTTAAAACTCTTTCTATGATAGGGAGTTTCTCCATGTTCGAAGATGGCAGCTCTGTGTTTCTTGGTGGGGTAACCTTTGTTCTTTTTCCAATCATAATAAGGATACTTCTCATGTAGTTGATTCATGATGTCATCTCTATACGTTTTGGCCAAAACAGAAGCTGCTGCTATACTCAAGTACCTTCCATCCCCTTTTATCATACACGTATGTTCTACATTTGGATAAGGGTTAAAGCGATTTCCATCTATTAACAAATGATCCGGTTTAATTTTGAGAAGATCAATTGCTCTATGCATGGCTAAAAAACTAGCATTTAAAATGTTGATCTTATCGATTTCTTCGTGGTCAACAATTCCAACCCCATAAGCAAGCGCTTGTTCTTCAATTATCGGTCTGAGCAAATCACGTTGCTTTTCGCTTAGCTTTTTAGAATCATTTAAGAGTTCATGTTCAAAATCTTCTGGTAGTATTACCGCTGCTGCCACTACAGGTCCGGATAAACACCCTCTTCCCGCTTCGTCACAACCTGCCTCCACTCGGCCCTCCACTTCAAACGCTAATAGATTTCCCATAAAATGCAAGATTACAAAATTATCAGTAAGATGAAATCTGAACGGCATAAAACTTGTTCTAAAAATCTTTGGTGGAAGTGGAGCAACTTTTAACCGTTTATTTACGTTTAATATGTTAGGAAAGTAATTTATTGCTATTAACTTTAGGAATGAAATGCTTGACTATAAAACAAAAAACATGAAAAAATTATTTACATTCTTATTAGTAGTTACTTGCAGCTTTTTGAGTTTCGGACAAGAAAACCAGGCTGTAGCAGAGGGTACGGAAACAACATTTAGCGAAGCTGTAGCTAGTGGTGTGTTTTACTTTATCTTACCTGAAGGAACAAGTGCTGAAGAAGTAAAAAAGAACAGTGCATACTATACCAACTTCTTTACAGTAGAGTATGATGCAACTACACGCAAGTCTACAATTAAGATGGTAGATAACTCAGCAGAATCAAGACACGTAATTGTAAGATTTTTAATATCGAATAAAGTAAGAACTGTAAAACTTGGAGCCACAGAATATACCGTTTCTGAGTTTTATGAAAAATATTTAAAATAAAAAACCTTAATTACCGTAGGGCCGCTACTAATTTTTGTAGCGGCTTTTTTTGTGCCAAAAGTTTTGATTATTCAACGAAAGCTTATTTTTGAAGAATGGCGAATTCTGGGAAACACATCTTCTTTTTAGCACCTTACCCTAAAGGCGCCGCACCTTCTCAACGTTTTCGTTTTGAGCAATACTTGGACTATCTCAAGGAGCAGGGCTTTAACTACTCCTTCCACCCTTTTTATGACCAAAAAGCATGGGAAACCTTATACGCGCAAGGAAAAACCGGGGTTAAACTTTTTCATCTTTTGCGCAGTTTTATGCGTAGAACCTTATTGATGTTTCAACTGCACCGGGCTGATTATATTTTTGTTCACCGCGAGATGAGTCATGTTGGACCGCCAATTTTTGAATGGATTACCACCAAAGTATTGAGAAAGAAATTTATTTACGATTTCGACGATGCGATTTGGCTTCCCAATTACAGTGAGCAAAACGCCAAGTTCCAAAAATTAAAGATGTACAAAAAAGTCTTTCGCATTATGCGATGGGCCAATCAAGTAACTGCTGGAAATACTTTTTTATGTAAAAAAGCGCGAGAATTTAATCCACACGTTCAATTCTTACCCACCACCATAGATTTACATTACCACACTGCTGAAGCTAAAAAAGAAGGTAAACTAACCATAGGTTGGACAGGTTCTCACACTACGGCTAAATACTTACACGACTTAGTACCCGTTATTCAGGAATTGAATAACAAATATGATTTTGATTTTTTAGTTATTTCGAATGAAAATCCAGGTTTAGACCTACCCAACTTAAAATACATACCTTGGGAGAAAAACAGTGAAATTAAAGATTTAAATCTGATAGATATTGGTATCATGCCCTTAGAGGATAGCGTATGGACACACGGTAAATGTGCCTTCAAAATATTGCAATACATGGCCCTGTCTAAAGCTTGTGTAGCCTCACCCGTTGGTGCAAATCTTACCGTTATTAAGGAAGGTGAAAATGCCTTATTTGCACAGTCCGAAAAAGAATGGTACGATGCACTTGAAAAACTAATCTTCGATGAAAATCTACGCTATGAATTAGGAGAGAATGCTTTTGAAACCGTTAAGAATCATTACTCGGTTGTGGCTAATCGCGAAAAATACCTGTCATTATTTCAGAAATAAAGGCTTAAGCCCGCTCATAACTAGGCAAATTCCTAACATTTTTTTACTTTTGAATTCCTAAAATTTAAGACAAGAAATGGGTAGAGCATTTGAATATCGCCGAGCTGCGAAAGAGAAACGATGGGATAAGATGTCGAAATTATTCCCAAAACTTGCTAAGGCCATCACTATGGCGGCAAAAGAAGGTGGAGATGATCCTGCTATGAATGCTACTTTGCGTACTGCGATTCAAAACGCCAAGGCGCAAAACATGCCAAAAGACAATATAGAAAACGCCATTAAAAGAGCGACGTCTAAGGATGTTGAAAACTATACAGAGGTTAATTACGAAGGAAAAGGACCTCATGGTGTATTGGTTTACGTTGAGTGTGCTACAGACAATACAACAAGAACAGTTGCCAACGTAAAATCTTATTTTAACAAAGCAGGTGGTTCTGTAGTTCCTAATGGTTCTTTAGAATTTATGTTTAATCGTAAGGCGGTGTTTAGAATTGAAGAAAACATTGATGCCTTAGATGTTGAAGAACTTGAATTTGAATTGATCGACGCTGGTTTAGAAGAAATCATTAAAGAGGAAGATAACATTACTATTTACGGTGACTACACAAGCTTTGGTACTTTGCAAACCGCTTTGGAAGAAAAGAACATAGAAGTAGCTAAAGCCAACTTGCAGCGTATTCCTACAAGCTCCGTAGAATTTACTGAAGAGCAATTGGTAGATATTGAAAAGATGTTAGATAAGATTGAGGATGACGATGACATCCAACAAGTCTTTACAAATATTGCTTAATTCTTTAAAGCATTAAAAAGCCGAGTGAATATTTCACCCGGCTTTTTTTCTGTCTTCGTTATTAGCTGTTATAGCGCGCTAAAATCTTATAGCGTATCTACTACTTTCAATACTGGCTTCAACATGTACTTCCCGTTACCTGTTTGGTGAACTGAAGCTTCTGCGTCGAAGTCTATCAATAATTCTACACCATCATCTGGTATATTTACATTCTTAATTTTTAAACCTGATTGTTGTCCTGAAGGTGTTTTTAAATCGTGGTACACGCTATCCACTAAAACAGTATTTGCGTCACCTAATAAAAATCTTAATTCAGTAATTACACCCACTGGCAAAGATGCGTCATATGCTACCTCAAATGAATTGGTGTCTTGGTATTCTAACAGATCGTAAATTCCTTGATTCGTCGGTAAGTCATACCATCCCGATTGGTTTGGATCGTCTGCGTCAATTTGAGCACTAACTTGTTCTATTTCTACATTAACCTCTTGGTAATCACCAGGAGCATCTGTCATTCTTATACGTAAAGAAGCTTCTTCGCTTTTTTCACATGAGAAAAATAAAACTGATAGTGCAAGTAATGATAAAATCTTGTTTTTCATGGTTCTAAATATTTTAGTACACCACAAAGATAAGGGAGACAACAGCCTGATTCCAAAATTATCCCTTCCTAATAGAATCTAGTTTATTATTCGCATCCCCTTAGTTATTTTCAGTCAATTCATTTAAGAGGGGGGAGTGTTTTCACCTAAATAAACCGTTGATTACCTACGCTATAACAGACCAAATACAAGGAAAAGTGAAGTCTTGAATTTCTTTAGTACTACAAGGATTACATTCTCTAAAACCGTATCAAAACACACGGTAATAGGGCTTTTAAAAAATAATCAAAGAGTTTAGTATGCATGTGCTTTTCTCCTTTGATGGATAAACAATGATGAAACAATAAAGGAAGGGAAATAAAATAATTTCAATCTTCAGGGAAATTAACCTTTAGTTACAAGAAGCGTAATTTTAAGCCGCAAAAATGATGTAACTATTATCCGTTAACAACCTCCAATTTAAAGCCAATTCCATGCACATTTTCTATGCTCACGTTGGTATCTTGACTTAAATATTTGCGCAATTTCGTAATAAAAACATCCAAACTTCTTCCCACAAAATAATCATCTTGCCCCCAAACGGCGTTTAAAACAATTTCTCTGGGCAACACTTGGTTTTTGAATTTACACAGCATGTTGAGTATTTGGGCTTCCTTTTTCGTCAATTTCTTTTCAAATTCCGAATGCGTCAGCATGTAATTGTCTTTGTCGTAAGTATAAGTACCTAGTTTGACGATATGTTCTTCCTCCTCTTCTACTTCAACATTTACCCTTTTCAACAAAGCTTTTACACGAAATTGCAATTCTTCATGAGAAAAAGGTTTGGTTAAATAATCGTCTCCACCGGCCTTAAATCCTTCAATTTTATCTTCGGTCATGGATTTGGCCGTTAAAAAAAGAATAGGAACATCCGCATTTACCTTTCTTACATCACGCGCAAGCATAAAACCATCTTTCTTAGGCATCATCACGTCAAAAATACAAAGGTGAAAATGAGCTTCGTTAAAGGCTTTAAATCCTTCTTTTCCATCTGAAGCCAAATGTACATCGTAGCCTAAAGATTTCAATTGATCTGCAATGATAAATCCTAAACTCGTGTCGTCTTCACATAAAAGAATTTTCGCTTTCATACTTATTATTTAAAAGGTATAAAGATGGTAAATGTTGTTCCTTCACCTAAGTTACTATTAACTTTTATACTACCACCATGTTGCTCTACAATTAGCTTTACATAATACAATCCCAAGCCAAAGCCCTTCACATCATGAAGGTTTCCTGTTGGTACTCGGTAAAATTTATCAAAAATCATTCGCTGATCTTCTTTTTTCATACCAATACCATTATCCTTAATTTTTAAGGCCACGCCTTGATTGTAATTATTGGTGCTAATTTCTATGTTAGGATCTTCTTGACAATATTTGATAGCGTTATCCAAGAGGTTAAAAATAACATTGGTAATGTGCACCTCATCGGCATAAACCTCATCCTTTCGGGCATTTAATTCTAGATGTATATGTCCCTTATCTTTTAACTGGTTGAATTCAAAATTGTCTTTGGCTTCCTCCAATATTTCATGCAATGAGAAAGTTGATTTACTCAATTTCAATTCCTCTTTATCCAATTTGGCCACATTTAGAACGCGTTCCACTTGGTTTTCTAAACGTTTATTTTCTTTGTAAATAATGCTGGCGTAACGCTCGAGCCTTTCTTTGTCTTGAGATAAATCTTCACGTAAGATGGTTTCACTTGACAGACCTATTGTAGAAATAGGAGTTTTCAGCTCGTGCGTCATGTTGTTGATGAAATCCGTCTTTACCTCTGAAAGTCTTTTCTGACGAATAATGACACGAATAGAATAAGCGAAAAACAAGAGGATAAAGGCTACGATGGCAATTAAATACATCCAGGGGGATTTACTTTTTGGATAATCGGCCAAAGATATAGGAGTAACATTGGGGAAAAACACAGTAAAATAGTGGCCATCCTCCTGGTCCCAATCCAAATTAGGAGAGGTGATTCCAGCTACCGTATCGGAAATTGGTTCGTAGTATTTTTCTGTAGAGTAGCGAATGATATTTCCAAACACGATACTGTCGTTGAAACAATCGTAAATACCGTATTGAAAACTCTGGGTTATGTTCTGATCGTAAAATTCTCGTTTTAATAATTGTTCGAGATAATAGGGGTGTAAATCTTCATTAATATCTACTTGATAGTAATTCGTACTTACCTGTTTTACCCTACCATAGAGATCTGAACTATCTGCAATGTAGGTAGAAATTTCTTCCGTCACATTTCGAAGTGCTACCTTCACTTGTTCATGAAACTGACGTAATTGTAAACTATCTTGCTTAGCTTGTATACTGATATTAGTTTCTTGGGCCTTTAAAGTTGAATTGATCCAAAAAGCCTGTATAACTAAAATGCTGAGAATAGAACATATTCCCAGCACAATTACCGTATTGATAGTTTTTCTTTGCAAGTTTTTTCTATTGTGCGTCTAACCAAGCAAGGATACCACCTTCTAGGTTGTACAAGTTATCTAAACCATGATTTTGCTCGAGGTAAGCAATTACGTTTGCACTTCGCGCACCTGATCTACAATGAACAACTACTTTCCCCTCTTTTTTAAAGGCATCCACATTATCTGGAACTGTGTTCATAGGAATTAACTGTGCCTCCATATTGGCCTGATCGAACTCATGTTGTTCTCTTACGTCAATTAATGTAAAGTTCTCATTGGCCGCTTGCCATTGCTTCAATTCTTGAACATTGATAGATTTCATTTTATTTTGTTTTGGGACTCCACAAAACTCGTGGTAGTCAATTAATGTAGTTTGTTTATTTTCTGCTCTCGTCAAAGGATTGTTAGCATCCTTTTGGAAGTTTAAATTAAAAGTTTCTTGCGTAAGTCCGTTGTAAAACATCATTTTCTCACACAAGACTTCTCCAATACCTGTAATTACCTTCACGACCTCCAGGGCTTGTAAACTTCCCATTATTCCAGGCAGTACACCTATTACTCCCGCCTCTGAACAGCTTCTCACCTCACCTGCTGCTGGAGGCTGAGGGTAAATATCCCTGTAATTGGCAGACCGCTCACCGTTTTCTTTGAGGTAATTAAAGACTGAAAGTTGTCCGGTAAACTCATTGATTGAAGCATGAACATTCACTTTTTCCTTGAGTACACAGGCATCATTTATTAAATAACGTGTTGGAAAATTATCTGTACCATCCACCACAATGTCATAATCATCAATGACATCGAAGATATTTTCGGCCTGTAATGCCAAATCAAATACTTCAAAATTAACAAAGGGATTTTGTGCCTTTAAATGCTCTACCGCTGCACGTGTTTTTTTACTCCCCACATCATCCACCTTATAAAGTGTTTGACGTTGTAAATTGGACACATCCACCGTATCAAAATCAACGATTCCAATATTTCCAACTCCAGCGGCACATAAATAAGAAAGTAGTGGTGAACCTAATCCTCCAGCACCTACGACGAGTACATGGGCCTCTTTTAATTTGATTTGAGCCTCTTCACCAAATCCATCAAGAATTAAATGGCGATTGTACCTTACTTTTTCCTTCTCTGTTAACACAAGATAAAGGTAATCATCATTGCCCGAATCTGGGACGCTTTTTAAGAATTTTCTTTACTCTTTAATGCTGTGCTGGGCGACAAATTCTTACTATTCTTTCCCTTGTTAACATAAGAGATTTCTATGTTTTCCACTTTTGCCCTTTGTTGAAATTCTCGAATAACATCTTTAATATCTTCTGCCAAGTGCACTACCCTTCGTTTATCAATAACCACTTTTGCATCTCTTGGAATACTATCTAATGTTGCATTTAAAGAAGCTTTGTTTAAAAAGGTCATATGCTCAGAAAGTAAGACAATGTATTTCTCCTCGCCACCTTCTGTTCTCTTTTCTAGGTAATGAGATAGATTGAAATTATCATAAAGAATAAAAAGAACTGATACCACCATACCCAAGGCAATACCTTTTAACAAATCCGTCATTAATATCCCTACTATAGTCACCATAAACGGGATGAATTCAGACCATCCCCTTTTAAACATTTTTCTAAACAAGCTCGGTTTTGCCAACTTATATCCTACAACAAACAAGATGGCAGAAAGAGAGGCGAAAGGAATTAAGTTGAGGATAAAAGGAATGCTAAAAACACAAATTACTAATAAGACACCATGATATACCGCTGCCATTTTAGTTTTCCCTCCTGCTTCAATATTGGCTGAAGAACGAACGATTACTTGCGTAACTGGGAGTCCGCCTAACAACCCTGCGAGTACATTTCCTACCCCTTGAGCTACGAGCTCTCTATTGGGCGGTGTTGCATGTTTTTCAGGATCTATTTTATCGGTAGCTTCTACACAAAGAAGCGTCTCTATACTGGCTACTATGGCTATCGTAAAAGCAGCAATCCACACCCCCGAATTAGTAATTCCTGCAAAATACGGAAGCATGATTAAATCTTGGAAAGACCTACCTTCTACCGCAACATCTACACGATGAGAACTTACGATTTCCATAGAAGTTCCTTGGGTTATATACGCAAATAAAATCCCTAAAACCACCACTACTATTGCCCCTGGAAGGGTACCTAATATTGACTTTTTGATAAACTCTCTTTCCCAAACAATTAAAATCAATAAAGAAACAATAGTTAAGGCTAGAATAACTGGAGAAATGGCCCCTTCAGTAGTGAACATGATTTTTAACTCTTCGAAAAAAGTGTATTGTTCATTGACGTTATCATAATCTCCCAAAGTATCTGCATCAAAACCGAAGCCGTGGGTAATTTCTTTTTTAATCAAAATTAAACCTATAGCTGCCAACATTCCTTTGATGACTACATTGGGGAAATAGTAGGCCACGAATCCACCTTTCAATAAACCTAAAACGAGTTGAATTACTCCAGCCAAAACAACGGCTAAAAACAACATCTGTAAGGCGTAAATAGTTGGATCCATTCCGTCGGGAATAGCTCCACTTCTAAACCCTTCTGTAGTAGAAAGAATAATAGCTATAAGTCCGGCAGCCGGACCTGAAACTCCAATTCTAGATTGACTTATGGCTCCTACAACTATA
>NZ_JBVCPV010000035.1:0-19506 GCF_057456495.1 Lishizhenia sp.
CTAATTGAACAGAATCTCCAGGACATATGAATGCCGGAGAACTGGAGCTAATGATTTGAGGTATTGGTTTAATTGTAATGAACTGAGGAATAAAGAAATTACTTGAACATCCACTAATAGGGTTGGTAATTACTCCTTGAAATACATACCCACCAGGTTGATCAACCTCTATAGTGGTGTTGTCCGGTGAAGTATTTAAAATTCCAGGCCCGCTCCATGTAAAGCTCATAATTGAAGTGTCAACAGCTATACTACCAGTGCCTCCTGGGCAAATGTTAATGGCGTAATCAATGCTTGCGTTTAACTCAGGTAATTCTAAAACCTCAACATAAACCGAATCAGTAACACTCAGGGTGTCTTTATAAATTCCACATGCATTATCATAACCAATTACTATCCTAAAATTAACACTGAACCAACCTGTGGTATCTGGAACAAATAATTTTTGTAAATCTATCGGGTTGCTTAACGATTGGAAAAGTCCATAATTCCAACTTACTTCTAAATACTCACCATCCCAAATGATATTATTTCCCTGCGGATTAGTGATAGAGTCTAACGCGAAAAAGTGAAGCGCTTCTTGCTTACAAATTGTAACGCTATCATTTAGTGTTATTGGGTTCGCTAAACTTAGATAAGGTAGAATTGAATCATAATAGACTGAATCTAAGACAAAGGTAACGGGATCCGTTCTTGTACATCCAAACTCGTTTTCTTGTGTAACTAAATAGGTTCCTGGTTGGGTGATATTACTAATGGAATTAGTATCTGAAACAACAGTACTTCCGTAATTGATAGAGATGTCAATATTTGGAGGAACGGTATCCAGATAAAAACTCAAGGTATCGGGATCACACAAAACAATGGGGTCGTAAGATAAAGCTTCAATATTTACCCCAGCATCATCTGTTAAATAGAGTTGTGAGGGTTGAGGGAGTATGTTGACATGTATAGTGTCGTTACTTATTCCACATCCATCTAAGCGATTTATTTCGAGAATGTAATCACCTGTAGATTGCACATTAAATGTGTTGAAGGATCCATAAGGAGAGCTACTACCGTTTAAAAGTACCTCCGCAGCTGGCCCAAGGTTCATGTAATTCAAATAAAATTCCAAATTAACACCACTACAAATTTCAATACTATCCACATCCGGTATGTAATGTGTTGAAATTGAATCTTCACACAGTCCTGTATCATCTAAATAATAGTTGTAAGGTGGTTGCGTACTGTTTTCATAAGGTTCAAAAATTAAGATGTCTAAATTGTTTCCAGTGCTTAGTCCCGTATTTACTCCACATCCGTTCAATGTTAATTGGTCTCCTCCGTTGATGTAGGAAGGAAAATCAGCAGGACCCGAAAGGGCCATATAAAAGTTGTTTTTAAAGCTTCCAACAACAACAGGATTGTTTAACCCATCCAAAGAAATACCATAACACTTGTCATCTTTTAAACCACCTTGATGTCTATCCCAAACACGAGTTCCTGAGGAATTGTACTTCATTACGAAAATATCATTCTCTCCAATTCCCGTCCATAAGGCCGTTCCGTAGTTTGGACGTATTTCTTCTAAATTACACTCAAATGTTCCAGTTACATAACTTTCGCTGTTGCTATTCAGGGCTAATGATTTAACGGATAAAGGATTGTTAGAACCAATTTTCTGACCCCATGAATAAGCTCCCGAAGTACTCGTTTTTAACAAAAAGAAATTATTGGTGTAAAAGGAAACCAGCGTTTCATTACTACTTGCTCCGTAATAGATGAGGTCGCCCTGAAAATCTCCGGTGACCAAAAGATCACTTCCATTTACTTTTAAGTCTATTGGAGAAATGGGGTTGGCTACTATTTTCCTGAACCAATCTAAACTTCCCGAAGAAGTGAATTTAGCAGTATACCCGGCATTTAATTGTTGATTGCTTATGGTTACGCCATCTATGACCAAGTCATCTGAAAAATTTCCCGTTATGTAGATGTTGTTAGAAGCATCGTGATCTACAGCGACAGCTTTGTTGTTGAAATCTGAAACACCCACCTTTGACCAAACTAATGAACCTGAGCTGTTATATTTTACTAATAAAATACCCGATGCCGGCGCATTGGTTAGAGTATTTATCGGAGTTGTGTATGTATTACTTCCAAGGGTAATCGTACCTTCAAATTGTCCCGCAACTATTACGTTTCCATTGTTGTCGCAGGTAACACCATGTCCTGTTTCCGCATCACTTCCACCAATTTTATTGGCCCAAACAACATTTCCATTACTTCCGTTTAGTTTTGCAACAAACAAGTCTCTTGAACCACTGTTAGAGGATAGACTTGTTGTTCCAAAAGCTGCGGTCCCAAAGAAATATCCCGTGATGTAGATGTTGCCGCTGTTGTCTAGGGCGAGGTCTAACCCTCTTTCTGTTCCACTACCACCAAAAGTTTTGACCCAAAGAAAATTTCCTGCGCTGTTCATTTTTGCCACAAATACATCCTGTCCGCCATAAGCGCTGGTAATAGTCGTTCCAAAAGTTGTTTGACCTCCGACAAATCCAGTGAGGTAGCTATTCCCTGCATTGTCTGTCTCAATATCAAGCGCTTCATCTATGGCTGTGCTACTGGCCTTGGTAAGAATGTTTTGACCATATATTGGGAAGGATAAAGCACTTAGAAATGTGAATGCACAAAGAAGTAGTAGTTTGTTCATGGGTGTTGATTCTTAACAAGATAACGCGCACGAATGGGGCAGGGTTGTATTTTTTGAATGAAATTTTTCTTTTTTCTTCTTTACCGCTTATTAATGGATTCTTAATCTTTTGATTTTATTATTTTGAGCCCCGAAATAAAAACCACTATGTCCTATTTCCATAAAGCCATCCTTAACAGTTTAAATCAATGCATACTTTTTACGATAGTTTTGCTGTTGTTTCGAATCTTAATGTTGTGCTATTTTACGCATGCACATTTTGTAGAAAACATGCAGGGACTATTCTTATTAGGTGTTTTCAATGAACTAAAATTAGTCTTTTTATTTGTGGGTGCTGCGCTAACGTTAAACTTTATACCAAGAGTAGGAAGAATATTGGTGAACATAATCGCAGTCTTACTGTTGACCTTTTCAGCCTTAAACCAGATTTACTTTTTTGAAACCTTTACTTACTTCACCCAATCCATCATGGAGATGGCCCAAGGTAGAATGGTAAGCATACTGCAAGATTTTGGTGTTTTTAAAGCTTTTTACCTTTTGTCTATCCTCCCAATTCTTCTTTACTTATTTGGTTTGAAAAGGAATTGGAGAAGAAAAAAGATTGCTATTCCAACGGTGTTGATGCTATTTGTTTTCCTTCTTTTAGGATTCCTTCACCAAGGAACTCTGTTGGCACATGAGCAATCGTTTAGCACTTCGAGTGTGTTATCCTTTTTCGATGAAATACCTGAAAATAAGGTGAGGAAGGTTAACTTAAATAGAATGGTTGAAGCTTATCAAAACGAGAACCCAAAACAATATATTTCTACGCGTTTTCCATTGTTACATGTTGATAGTACAGAAAGTAAGTTGTCTCCTTTTTTCGAGAAGAAAGCAATTCAACCCAATGTAGTGTTCATTTTTGTAGAAAGTTTACCAGGTCCTTTAAGCTGTAAAGTAAATGATGAATTAAGTTTCACTCCCTTTTTGGATAGTTTATCCAAGGTATCATTAAAGTTTAGCAACTTCATAAGTGTGGCCGAAAGAACCTTTGGAGTTTTGCCTAGCGTTTTGGCTTCTTTGCCGCATTCTAACAAAGGTTTTATGGAGGATTATAATCATTATCCAAAGTATTTGTCTATTCCTAATTATTTAAAACAAGAAGGGTATGACAATAATTTCTATTATGGTGGAGAAGCAAGTTTTGATCACATGGATAGTTTTATGAAAGCCTCAGGGATTGATCATATTTACGATAGGCCTAAGTATAAAAGTCAACTCACAGCAGAGCAAAAGGAAGTGTTGCTAGGGATAGAAGATAGAGCTCTTTTCGAAGGTTTTTTCGATTTTAAATCAGCAAATCGTCCCCAACCTTTTTTAGATGTCTTTTTGACCTTGACTTCTCATTTTCCTTTTCAATTTACAGGACAACAAGCGTATATAGATAAGTCGGAAGAAATCCTTTTGACCAAAGGTTCCAAAGTTGAAGTTGCCAAATATGAAAAGTACCTTCAAAAACTGTCTACAATCCTTTACGTAGATGAAATGATTAAAGAATATTTCAATAAAATTAAAGACGATCCTGCTTTCGAGAATACGATTTTTGTTATTGGAGGAGATCATATGATGGTAGGTTTGCCCTATAGCAGTCCTATGGAAAGTTATAACACTCCTTTTTTAATTTACTCGCCCTTAGTAAAAAGAAGTAAGGAGATTAAAGCACTTAATTCGCATTTAGATTTAGCACCAGCGCTCACGAAACTTTTAGCGACAAATTTTGCCTTACCCTATCTAGATACTTTGTCCTGGTTAGGATGTGATATGGATACAAATGCGTCCAATAATATGGATAAGAATGTACTTTTTATGCATAATGATAGGGTTGGAATGGATTACTTGAATGGAAGTTATTTTATCAATAATAAAAACAAAACATACCGTATTCAAAATGTCTATCAAACGAAAAGGGATAAAGTAGAAGAAATTGATAATCGAAGAGCGGAGCATAGACGTTTTCAAGAATTTATCTGTGCTAATAATCTAATCTATCCTCAAAAGGATTTAAATACGGGACTTTTTCACAATGAAATTCATTTTCAAAAGATAGTGGATAAGGCTTACGTGAGTCTGGTAAATTATACGTTCAAGGAGAATCCTGATCAACTTCAATTGAAAATAAATTTGAATTTCAACCAAGTGTTTAACGAGGATTTGAAAATGGTCATTTGTGTGAGAGATAAAGAGGGTGGAAATAAAATGTGGGAAGCGGTGAACCCTTCAAACATTCTGATGGATAACAAAGGGAATTGGAACTACACAGTAGATTATAGATTGAATGTCAAGAACTTTCAAAAGGGTGATCGAATGGAGGTATATCTTTGGAATAACAAGCGTGTTGATTTTGGAGATTTAGTAATCCTTAATGGAGAAATTGACGTATATTTTGGCTAAATTATGATGTATCGATATTTTTCTGTTTTTGTATTATTAGTGCTTTTTGGATGCGCAAAAAGTAATCCTCAAATCGTAAAAATACCCTCATTTAAAAATGTGGTTTTTCTTGGTCATAAAGGCGCGGGGAATTTTGGTGTATACGGCAGTGAGTTTCATGAAAATACGATGAATTCGGCAATGTTTTCATTGCAAAAAGTTGATGGGTGTGAAGTAGATGTGCAAATAACCAAAGACACCCTATTGGTATTGCATCATGATGTTTATACAAAGGTTGATAGTATCAATATTTTCGACCTAACATTTGATTCACTCAGAACTGTATATAATAATAGAAAGGACCCCGTTACTTTGCAAGCATTGGCCGAAAAGATTCATGGCAAAGGTTTAACAAAAAAATATTTATCCCTGGATTGTAAGTTTTTATATAATCCAAAGGTGATCCATACCTTTTCTTCGTCTGAAAAATTTAGAAAATCTTTGGTGAAAAGACTGAATGAGATAAAGAAGCTTATTGCCCCCAATAAATTGCTATTAGAAGTTCCTGGTAAAGATAAATTTATGTTTTTTCAAGAACATGGATTTACTTCTTTTTGGCTTCGTGGAGACAGTAGTGACATGCCTTTATCTTTAAATCATGGTCACTCAGAAAGTTTGGAGAAAAACAATCAATATTGGGTGCTAAATGACTTTGAAAATTTCTTAGGAAAGAAGGTTGTTGATTCTTGCTTTGTGCAATCAGATAATATTCCTTTAATGGCTTTTCTAAAATTAAAAAGAACGGAAGAGTTTTCAATTTCAAAGAAGCTGAATAAGATTTATGATTTTAATCAACAGTTTATTTCCACCTTATTGAAAGAACATTATGGGTTGATTGAAGTAAAACACAATTTTGATGAGGAAGATGGGGTTGTACTTGTAGTAACAGAAAATACAGACGCTTCTAATAGGTTTTATAAAACGGTAAGATTAGATAAGTCTAGGAACTTCATTTTTATAGATAGCAGTTATTTTTCTGATGTATCAACGCCTTCAAACGTTTATTTTTGGAACCCTGAAAACAAAAACTTAGGGGATAGGGAAATTGAAATTAGCCTCTATCGCTAAACTCTTTTGTAAAAGAGCTTTAATTTTCTTAACTTCTACCTCAACCTTAACCTAAGTATTATGTTAGTCAAAACCTACGGCAGTTCCGTTTTCGGAATTGATGCCCTCACCATCACCATTGAAGTAAATATCGGAAACGGATTAAATTTTTATTTGGTAGGACTACCAGATAGTGCCGTGAAAGAAAGTCAGCAAAGAATTAAAGCCGCTCTGGGAAATAACCGATATAAATTTCCCGGCAAAGAGATAACCATTAATATGGCGCCTGCCGATGTTCGCAAAGAAGGAAGCAATTTTGATTTGCCGATAGCTTTAGGAATTATGGGTGCTTCGGAGCAAGTGCTTACTGATAAGTTTTCTGATTTTTTAATCCTTGGAGAGTTGTCTTTAGATGGAGACCTCAAACCTATGAAAGGAGTATTACCGATTGCAATTAATGCCAAAAAAGAAGGGTATAAAGGAATTATTCTTCCTTATGAAAATGCAAAGGAAGCTGCAATTGTAGATGAGCTAGAGGTTTATGGAATGTTGCACCTTACAGAAGTCGTGGATTTTTTTAATGGTAAGATAGAATGCAAACCGGTAAAGGTTGATATCACGCAGGAGTTTTATCAAAAATTAGATGAGTTTGGTGTAGACTTCAGAGATGTAAAAGGTCAAGACAATATTAAACGGGCTTTTGAAATTGCAGCTTCTGGTGGACATAATGTACTATTGATCGGTCCTCCCGGAGCAGGAAAATCCATGTTGGCTAAACGACTTTCAACTATCCTTCCTCCCATGAATATTTCTGAAGCCTTGGAAACCACTAAAATTCACTCTGTAGCCGGTAAAATGGATGCTCAATTAGGCTTGATTACCCAACGACCTTTTAGAAAACCTCATCATACGATAAGTGATGTAGCTTTAGTGGGAGGAGGAGGTTATCCGCAACCTGGAGAAATATCTTTGGCGCATAATGGAGTATTGTTTTTAGATGAATTACCTGAGTATAAACGCTCTGTTTTAGAGGTTATGCGTCAACCTTTAGAGGATAGACAAGTGACCATTTCTAGGGCAAAGTTTACCGTGGAATATCCCGCGGGTTTTATGCTGATTGCAGCGATGAACCCCTGTCCGTGCGGTTATTATAATCACCCAGAAAAAGACTGTATGTGCCCACCGGGAATGGTGCAGAATTATCTCAATAAAATATCTGGTCCTTTATTAGATCGCATAGATTTACATGTAGAGGTAACCCCTGTTAGTTTTGATGAGTTGGCGCATCATCAACCTAAAGAGGGGAGTAAGGAAATTCGCGAGCGCGTAATAGTTGCGCGTTTACTGCAGGAGCAGCGTTTTGCTCAAGATGAAGGGATACACTGTAATGCCCAAATGAGTAGTAAAGACCTCCGGGTTCATTGTGCAATAGAGGAGGACGGAAATGCTATTTTGAAAAAGGCTATGGATAACCTGGGCTTGTCGGCACGTGCTTATGATAGAATTTTAAAAGTAGCTAGAACGATTGCCGATTTAGAGAAAGAACCCAAAGTACTCACCCAACATATAGCGGAAGCCATACAGTTTAGAAGTTTGGATAGAGAAAATTGGGCAAGTGGATAGAAAGAGATTCTTACTATTTTTGACGAAAATTCAATTGAATGAAGTTGCTCACCCTATTCATATTCCTGCTTGGAACATCCATCGTTTCTTCCCAAGATAATCATACAACAAAAAAGCAAGGTGGTTTTGCTATGTTGGATTATCACCCTTTAACTATGCCTGATGGTGAAGTAAATATGGGGTTTTCAGGGTTGCATTTAAATTTAAACTTACGTGATCATTGGTTTGGTGGTTTGGGAATATATGGAGCAGTTCATGGGGAGCGCGGTGGTTTTTTCACACTGGGGTTTAACCTGACTTACCAGAATTATTTAAGCCAAAAGATATTTTATGATTTAGGTTTTCATTTTGGAGGTGGCGGAGGTGCTTCTGCTCCTGATGGTGGAGGAGCTTTTATTCTTCCGCATTTCAATTTAGGGATGGATTTCGACTTCTTCAAAGTATCAGGAGGATATAGTTATGTCAACTTTTTTGATCATGGTGCAATAAAAAGTCACCAATGGAACTTAGCGATGCATTTTCCTGTCTCATTTTTACACTCGGATTTTAATCGTCATGGAGAAAAATTAGAAACTGACCACACTGATTTTCTACTTTGGAATCATTCGTCTACAGAGCTAGAATATAAATTACACCTCAATAATCTATACAATCAACGCGGAAACTTAACAGGGAAAACGATACACTTGGTAGGGTTAGAAGTTTTACGTCATGGTAAGAACTTGAGTTTGTTTTTTAAAGCCGATGGTGCGTATCGAGGAATCAAAGCCGGGTACATGGATATCCTCTTTGGAATAGGAAGAAAGTTAGATTTTTTGAACAATAGAATTCGCTTAACACCAAAGCTAGGATTAGGCGGAGGTGGTGGCGGAGGCCTCAATACTTATGGAGGGTTGTTTTTCTATGGAAGCACGGAGTTATCTCTTCGTGTTACGCCCACTTTACGCATCTTTGGAGACGTGGGAGTGTTGAGTACACCAAGAGTGGATTTTTTAAGTACCAATTACGGTTTTGGAATCTCCTACGATGTGTTTCAGAATGGTAACTATTATCCGCAAAGCCAAAACAACTTTTCGCGTCCTTCTTATTTTAAAGGTTTTGAGGGGGCTTTAACCCAAGAGTATTACTATGGTGCACAGCGAGTAACAGGAATAAGAGAAGATATGTATCAAATCGGGTTTCAATTGAATTTTTATTTAAAACCTTGGTTGTTCGTAGGGGGACAAACTTCCTTTGCGAACTTTGGAGATGCAGGAGCTTATGCAGAAGGTATTGCTGGAATGGGTGTGCGTATGAGTCCTTTTTTCAAAGATAAACTTCATACACATGTTCAAGTGCTAGGTGGAGCGGCCGGAGGTGGTGGAATTAGCACAGGGCAAGGCTTGATAATAAAACCGAGTATTGGATTAAACTATCATCTCAACTCAAGTATCAGCCTCAAGGCAAACGGAGGATATGTAAATGCTTTAGGGGGTGATTTAAATACTTGGTTTGTGAATGTTGGACTAGGGTATGAGTTATCCTTATTGTTTAACAATTACGAGTAAGCTAGATTTTGTCATTTATTATTCGTTGATTCCTACTTATTATTTAATGCATGCAGAATGAAATAAATAATTCATCTTTGTATAGAACTTAATAGCAGTGAGTTCAGTAGTGCGTAAAGTGAATACTTTGCGGACTGCAGGTTAATTTTTCGGGTTTGTAGGGAACCCTTATTTCCTACTGGTTTTATTGGTTAAAACAAGGAGAGTAGCATTAATTTGTTACTCTCTTTTTTTATGTAAAAAAAGAGCGATAGTTTCCTATCACTCTTTGCTGGTTTTATTCTCAGTTCAGCGCTTACAATACTACATTTCCTTCTTTGTCGAATTGTTTGTAAGATACTCCAACAGCAATAGCTGCAAGGGTTAACATAACTCCAAAACTAAGTGCCAATAATACAGGGTCTAAAGTTCCTGCGATTAACTCTTTTGTGGCCAATACAACATTAACTACAGGTATCATGGCCGTTGTATAATCTAATTCAATACCAGGGAAGAATCCAACCATGGCAGGAAGGACAATAACAATGTTCAATGGGGTAATAATACTCTGTGCTTCTTTGAAAGACTTTGCGTATACACAAATCGGTATCATAACTCCTGCAAAAAATATGGTAAGTGGAATTAATAATGCATAAAGCATCACGATGAATCCTGGAGACAATATACTGCGAACAACCTCAACAATTCTTGGGTCTTCGACCATATCAAATACTTCGAATGAAAGGTATAAACCTAATAAGGCAAAAGTAGAAGCTGCTAATCCTGATAATACAACAACACCCATTTTACCAATTAATATTTTATAACGTGGAACTGGGGTAGTAAGTAAAGTCTCTATCGTGCCTCTTTCTTTTTCTCCAGTGAACAAATCAATGGCAGGGTACATACAACCTATAAAACCAAAAGCAATGAATAGGTAAGGCAATACACCTCCAACGAGTTTCCCTAAAACCTCTTTTGTTGAAGCTAGGTTAACGTAATCTATGTTTACAGGGTCTACAGATGTAGCTGTAACTTTTAAGTCATTCAAACGCTCTCCCTTTACTTCTGCTTTAATAGCTTCCATGTAGTATTCAGCCCTGTCTTTATAACCTAAGTCAGTAGCGTTAAAATAAAGTTTGATGGTTTTAGCTTCTCCCTTTTCGGGTGCATTAATGAAGTCTTTTGGTGCTTCAACGGCAAGTTGAATAGAATCTTTTTTTATCAAAGATTTCAAACCTGTTGTATCTGCCATGTAAATCAATTTTTTATCCCCTTGTATGTTTGGGATTTTGCTCAACTCTTTGGCAAAATAACTGTCGGCACTACTTCCAATAACCGCAATGTTTAGGGTTTTGTTAGCCGCTTCTTGCTGGAAACTTTCAGAAACTCCAGTAAATACGTTTAGTATGATAGGGAAAATTAACAAAGGAATGACAATCATCGTCATCAATGTTCTTTTGTCCCTAAGGGTGTCCTTTAACTCTTTTAAAAATATCTTATTCACCATCGTGCTGCGTTTTTGTTTGGTTAACAATGCGAATGAATTCTGCCGTAATGTTAGGAGCTTCCATATTCGCTTTGAAATCTGCCATACTTCCTTGATAGAGCAATCCTCCCTTGTGAATAATCGCTAGATCATCACACAAAAGATCTACTTCACTCATAATATGACTCGAGAAAATAACCGTTTTGCCCTCCTCTTTACAATTGCGAATTAGGGTGATTATATTTTCAGCGGTAATTACATCCAGTCCACTTGTTGGTTCATCAAAAACAACAATTTCAGGATCATGTATCATGGTTCTAGCGATGGACACTTTTTGTTTCATACCCGTACTTAATTTTCCAATACGTTTATTCTGAAACTCGTGCATGTCCATTAAATCGTAAAGATATTTTTTACGCTGTTCAAAGTCATGCTTTTCTACTTCATAAAGATCCGCGAAGTATTTGATCAATTCGTTGGGCGTCAATCGGGCGTAGAGTCCTGTAGACCCGGTTAAAAATCCAATTTTCTTACGCGCTTCTTGCGGTTGTGCTACCGCATCAACTCCTCCAATTTCAATCTTCCCAGAAGTGGGTTTGTATATAGTAGAGAGCATGCGCATCGTTGTCGTTTTCCCTGCTCCGTTTGGACCGAGCAATGAAAATACTTTTCCCGGTTCGCAGGTAAAACTCACATCTTTTACCGCCACAGCTTTATCGGCAGTAGTATTGAGTTCCTTTTTCAATTTTCGGGATAACACAAACTCTTTGGTCAGTTGTTCAACTTTTATCATAGTGTGTTTTTTACTTCAATTAAAAGTAGAAAAATTAAATATTTAGTGATAGCTATTTACAGGTGCGGTTCTTTTTTAGGATGGAAGTGTAACAAGCTGTTTTTTTAGGCTGACTCCCTCACAAAAAAAATGGGAGAGGGGCAAGACATACGACTTTTCCTCTCCCGAAACTCCTTGGGGATATTTGGTGTCACTGCTGTCTCTAGCAGAATTTTTTAGATAGGTTTAAAGTCCCATTGAATACACAGGCTTGCCATCTATATAGGTCATCCATGCATAATTGGGTTGGTAGTCTCCAGAAATAGATAATGGGTGATCTAATATCACAAAATTGGCGTGTTTATTCTTTTCAAGTGTTCCTACTTTACCTTCCTGAAATGAAGCAATTGCTGGCCAAAGGGTCATGGCTTTCAAGCTTTCCTGAAAACCTATTGCTTCTTCTTTTTGGAATCCACCTTCAGGCAAATTATCTGCATTCTGCCTATTGATGGCAGCATGTAAGGTTAAGAAAGGATTCATGTGCTCTATAGGGAAATCGGTGCCAAAGGCAATGATGTTGTTCTGATGTAACAAACTTTTGTATAAGTATCCAGAAGTTTTTAAACGTTCATCTCCTAATCTATCGGCTGCCCAACGCATATCAGATACAGCATGAGTTGGTTGGACTGAAGGAATTACACCTGCCTGAGAGAATAGGTCCAAATCATTCGGGTGTACAATTTGAGCATGTTCAATTCTCCATCGGTGATCTTCAACATCTTTCATTAAGGTATCGATGAGGTGCAATAAATTCCTGTTCGTAGAATCGCCTATGCAATGGGTGTTTACTTGGTAATTATTTTCTTTGGCAAATAAAGTAATGGCTTTTAAATCCGCTAAACTTGTGGTTAAAAAACCTGTACTTTGACGGTCGTGGTAGGGGTGGATTAAACATGCTCCTCTACTTCCCAAAGCACCATCTCCAATTACTTTAAAGCTTCTAACGCTTAACGGACCATTATTATAATGTCCTTCCTTCAATACAAAATCAAAAGCTTCTTGGGTGGGAAAAAGCATGGCGTATACACCAATTTTAAGTTTTCCTTCGCTGGCTAATTCATCTAGAATTCGAAATTGATCCATGGTAATACCTGCTTCGTGAACATTAGTAATACCATAACTCAACAAGTTTTTTTGTATGCTTAAAATCTCCTTTTTTAAGTCATCTGCTGAAGGCTGAGGAAGCTTGTTCATGATTAAATCTATGGCGTTGTCTAGCAATATTCCTGTTGCAACACCTCCTTCTAACTGAATTTCTCCACCTTCTACTTTTTGATTTATATCGAGCTTATAGGCTTTTATCGCAGCTTCGTTGATCAAAGCAGCATGACCATCCACGCGTTTACAAACTACGGGCGTGTTAGGAAAGGCTTTGTTCAAAGCCGCGTTGTTGGGTAATTCACTTTCGCCCCAAAGACTCTGGTCCCATCCCCAAGCAAGTATTAGTTCACCGCCATGTTTGTTTTTGTGTTTCTCTAAACGGGTAATCATTTGTGCTTCTGAAGTAGCCCCCGTTAAATCACATTGTAGGTTCAAATTCGCTAAGCTAAAAATATGACCATGGGCATCTTGAAAACCAGGGTAGATTTCCTTTTGTTCGGCATTTAACTCTTCATTTGCACTGTATTTATTCCTAATTTCTCGTTCGGGTCCCGTTTCTAATATTTTACCATCCTTAATGGCAATGGCATTGTGTACTTCACCTTCTTTGTCTAAAGTGTGGATACGGGCATTGTAAATAACTAAGTCGGCATTTTCTCCTTTATAACAAGAGTTGAAGATTAAACTTAGAGCGAGCAAATAGAATATGTTTTTCATAACCGTGATTTGAGTTACGAAAATACGAATCAAACTTACTTTAACCTATAGTAAAGAAGAAGTTCTAATACATCACCTCGAACACACTTTTGTAGGCCTCTTTGTTTTCCACATAGGTTAAAAATTCACTGTAAAAGGCATCGTTTCCAAATGTGGCGCTGTCACCAACTACAAAGAGTTGTTTTTGAGCACGGGTCAGCGCTACATTCATTCTACGGTAATCTTTCAAGAATCCTATGTTTCCGTCAGTATTACTTCTTACCAAGGAAATGAATATGATGGGTTTTTCTTGACCTTGAAAAGCGTCTATGGTAGAGCATTTTATGCCCTCGAGTAATTTTTTCGCCAAGCTAACTTGTGCAGCGTAGGGACTTATAAATGCAATGTCTTTGTGTTTTAGTTTTAAATCGTCTATCAGTTTTTCTATGATTCTGATTTCTTCAAGATTGCTCAAGCTATAGCCGTCTTCTCCTTGTTTTTCCGGAGCTTCATATCCTGCCGTATCATAAAAGTGAAGCGCATTTTCACCACCATGTTTTAATGGCACATCTGTTAAAAGCTCGCCTTTGTAAAAATGCTGACTAGAGAAACCTGCAATTTTCTCTTGCATTCTATATTGCGTATTCAAGAGATAGGTTGGAATTTGGTGCTGGAAACTTTGCTCCAAAATAGAAAGGGATAATCCATCACGAGAAGCAGCGTCTGAAATAACTGTAGGGGGGAGTTGGAAAGGGTCTCCTGCCAATACTAATTTATCGGCCTTTTCTATGGCTACCCAAGCCATTGGTTCTAAGCATTGTCCAGCCTCATCTGTCAGCAAAGTATCGAATCTCTGCTCTTTCAATAATTCATCCTGTAAACCAACAGGTGTACCCGTAATTACTTGTGCTTTTTGAACGGCTTTTTCTAAAGAGAAGTTTTCTAATTGTTTAATTTCTTGGCGAATAGACTTTACTTCTTGGTACAAAAGCTTACGTTGTTCTCTTTCAGATTTCCCAAAATTACGCTTGTATTGTTGCGCCATTTTACGCAACTCATTGGCCTGAATTTTTAGACGTTTAATTCGTTTTTGTTCCTCCGCGTTTTGAGCCACTCCCTCTGTTGTATGGGCGAATAATTCTTCGTCTACTTTGGTAGAATTACCCATGCGAAGTACGTCAATGTTTTGGGCAATCAAACAACGTGTAAAATGATCAACAGCAGCATTGCTCGGAGCAGTAACGGCTATTTTTTCGCCCTTTTTTAAAAGTTCTTTTACCGCAGCTACTAGGGTTGTAGTTTTACCTGTTCCTGGAGGACCGTGTAATATGCAAACATCTTCATTTTCTAAAACTGCCTGGGCTGCGATGGCTTGTGAGGTATTCAATCCATCTATTTTTTCTGCAGTGGTAAGGAGTTCGTTTTTACTGGCTTTTAACCCATGAACGATTTCAAACAGATGGGCGGTATGTTTATCCTCTCCATTTTTTATTGCCTTTAAAGCATAAAGCATGAACTTGAAACTTTTGTCATCAGGAACAAGTTTTATTCCCAAATTTCTTTCTTCTATCCATTCTGGAAAGTCAGGAGCAAACAAACGAATTTCTCCACTTCTGTTGTTGAGGAAAACGAGTTGAGCATTGCAACTTTGTTGTTCTTCATGATGGGCAAAAAATTCTAAGGCAACACCTGATTTGAAATTGCTGGTGTCCGTCTCAAAGGGTAATTCAAATTCAACAATAGGGTAGTCGGCAAATCCATATTTTCTGCGCTTAATTTTTAAAGGATGTAGCACCAAGCCTTGAGCTTTTAAACTTTTCAAACTTACGTTCTCAGAAAAATTCCACTTGTCTTGTTGTGCTTTTTGTTCCTGCTTAATTAAGGCTATTAAATGATCTGCTTTTTCTTCCCTATTCATGCGATATGCTTTGTTGCGAATTTAAGGAAAAGCTATGGATAGTAAGTGTAGTCATGTAATGCATTTAAAGAGAATTTGCTAGTTTTTCTACAGCGTTACCACGCATGATTATCGTATTGTCCGCATCCAAGAGGATGTAGTAAAACTCTCCGTAGTTTCTATAGTTTTCGCTAAAATCCTTTCCTTGATAAGGTTGTCCAAAAGCGTTGATCCAATTATCAGGTTTACTCAAGTGATGCGCTTGCACTTTTTGAAAGAATAGGTTTTTATTTTCTCCTTTATCTATAGCCAATATTTGAAGTTCAGAACTAGGGATGTGTGCGGTAATTTGTTGAAGTTCTAAAAGGGGAGTGAGGCTGCTTTCTTTGTTGGCATTCCAGAACACTAGAATTTTGTACTTGGCCGTAATATTTTTGATTGCGATTTCTTCTCCCTTATCATTTAACAACAAAATAGCGGGGGCTGTTTTGCCCAGTTCCGTTGATCTTATTTTTTCTACGCTTTTTCTCATACTTTGAAGTGTAGGGGCATCTATCCACTCTGCTTTACCTTTGAGGTAATACTCTTCCACCAAAAAAGCATAGATGGCAACACCGTGGAAAGATCTTACAGTAGCAAACTTGTTCACCATTTCTATAAGTGTGAGTTTGTACATTTCTGGATTTACTGCAAGGGTGTTCAATAATTTTGTCAGTCCCTTTTTTTGTTGGGTTGAGTCTTGGTAATATAAATTGTTCAGGTAGCTGTTTATCAAGGGGTAAAATATATCCGTACGTATTAAACCATCTTCATTCAAGTCAAAGTTGTCAAAAAAGTGTTTTCTAAAAAGTTCGAGTCGTTTACTTTCGTATTCCTGGGGCGTAAGCCCTAGTTCTTTAGCTGTTGGTATTTCAACGGGTATATTTGCTTTTAGTGCTTTTGAGATTAAAAAGTTAGGGTAGTTTTCAATGAACTCTTTTTGTAATTCCTGAGCTTTTTGCGTCAAGTTTGTCAATTGATTTTCTAGATCTTTTTTAACGGTACCGTCAGCCGATGCAGTTTTACTTTCTATAGCTCTGTAGGAGGTCAGTAATTTGTATTTTTCTTTGGCCAAAGCATAGTAATGTTCATTTTCTTCTGACCCCTTAACCATCATGTCTTTTACAAAGTTTTGAGGGGTGGTAGTTATTAACTCGAAATGTTGGTCATCATTGATACTGACGATTTCTAAAACTTGCATGTTCTCTTTGATAACCAGTTTGTAGATACCTCTTTTTAGTTTTTCTTCTCCCGTAAAATTGAATTCACCATTAGAAGAGCTGTCTTCTGCGGCAACATATTGTTTAGATCCCAAATGATAAGCAAGGTATAAGGTCTGATTACCATCCAGCTTCATTTGTACCGAAATGTCATATCCTTTTTGAGCTTGAGCAGTAAGGGTGAAGAAAAATAGGTATATCAAGGGAAGAATTCGCGTATTCATTTGTTGGAATGTTTTGGTCCAAGATATAGATTGTAATGGAAAGTAAAAAGGAAGTGAGAGAACTCTTGTTTTAATCTGTTGGGTGCTAATTATTAAGGGGGGATTGTGGTAGACTTAAGGAGTCTGTTTCCTACTGAATTAATTGTGTTGTAATCCGCTTAATTTAAGGGGGATGAGTAGTAAGGGATATTGGCATGCATAGGGTCTTAGCTCTTGTAATAAGGTCAGGAGCAAAGTGAGATGTAAATTTAAGCCTTTAGCCCATCGCTTTTTTATAAATTCCTTTATTTTTGCAACCTAACAAAATTTGAAAACATGGCACACAATATAAAACCAGGAGTAGCTACAGGAGACGAAGTTCAAGCGATATTTGCACACGCAAAGGAGCATGGATATGCCTTGCCAGCGGTTAACGTTGTTGGTTCTGCATCAGTAAATGCGGTAATGGAAACAGCAGCGAGATTAAACTCACCTGTAATTATTCAATTTTCTAATGGAGGTGCATTGTACAATGCAGGTAAAGGATTAAACAACGACGATCACAGAGCGGCTATCGCAGGTGGTGTTGCTGGAGCTTTACATATTCACGAATTAGCTGAGTTATACGGAGCTACAGTTATCTTGCATACAGACCACGCAGCAAAGAAATTATTGCCTTGGATTGACGGTTTATTAGATGCAAGTGAAAAGCACTTCGCAGCTACAGGTAAGCCTTTGTATAGTTCTCACATGATAGATTTATCTGAAGAACCATTAGAAGAGAACATTGAGCTTTGTAAGCAATACTTAGAGCGTATGTCTAAAATGGGCATGACTTTAGAGATTGAATTAGGAATTACTGGTGGTGAAGAAGACGGGGTTGATAATACAAATGTTGACAACGCATTATTATATACGCAACCAGAAGAAGTAGCTTACGCATACGAAGAGTTGTCTAAAATTTCTGATCGTTTCACAATTGCTGCTGCATTCGGAAATGTTCACGGAGTATACAAGCCAGGAAACGTTGTATTAACACCAGTGATCTTAAAGAATTCTCAAGAGTTTATTCAAGAGAAATACAATACAGGTGCTAACCCAGTTGATTTTGTTTTCCACGGTGGATCAGGATCTACCTTAGAAGAAATTAGAGAAGCAATCGGGTACGGAGTTGTAAAAATGAACATTGACACAGATTTACAATTCGCCTTTACAGAAGGTGTAAGAGATTACATTTCGGAAAATATTGAGTACCTTAGAACTCAAATCGGTAACCCAGACGGGGAAGAATTGCCAAATAAGAAATATTACGATCCAAGAAAATGGATGAGAGAAGGTGAACTTACTTTCGGAGCACGTTTGGAAAGATCTTTCAGAGATTTGAACAACGTAGATTCACTTTCTAAATAAGTAAAAAAGCATTTTTATGGTTTGGTTTAAAAGAGAAAAAGAGGGGATTACTACCTCTACAAAAGATAAGAAAGAAACTCCAGAAGGACTTTGGCATAAATGTCCAAAGTGTAAGACGGTAGTTACAGCTGAAGATCATGCAAAGAATTTCTATGTATGTGATCGTTGTTCTAACCACGATAGAATTGGTTCTGAAGAGTACTTTCAAATCTTTTTTGATGAAGGGAAATACAAAGAATTTGATGCTAAATTGACTTCTGGTGACCCTTTGAAATTTACAGATACGAAGAAGTACACAGATAGAATTAAAGCAACGCAAGCAAAAACTGGTTTAACAGATGCTATTCGTTGTGCTAAAGGTGATATTGATGGTCAACCTACAGTAATTGCAGCAATGGATTTTGCCTTTATTGGTGGATCTATGGGGTCTGTAGTAGGTGAGAAAATTGCAAGAGCAATTGATCAAGCGATCAAAGCGAAATGTGCCTTTATGATTATCTCTAAATCAGGTGGTGCGCGTATGATGGAAGCTGGTTTATCTTTGATGCAGCTGGCGAAAACAAGTGGAAAGTTAACGCAATTGGCTGATGCAGGATTGCCATACATTTCTTTCTTAACAGATCCAACAACTGGTGGTGTAACAGCTTCTTTCGCGATGTTAGGAGATATCAACATTGCTGAGCCAGGAGCGTTAATCGGGTTTGCCGGACCAAGAGTAGTGAAGGAAACAATTGGTAGAGATTTACCAGATGGATTCCAAACTTCAGAGTTTGTTTTGGAGCACGGTTTCTTGGATTACATTGTGGAAAGACAAAACTTGAAAACAGAAGTTTCAAAATCTATTCGCTTATTCATGAGCTAAGAAGATTTTTACAACATAGTAAAAGGTCTCGTTGATTATTCAGCGGGACCTTTTTTTTAGGGTAGAATTTTAGTAGCGATAATACATGTTTATTTTTTCATCAAAAGAAAAGCTATAAATTGAAGAGCGAATTAATCAATGTTCTATGTTTAAATTTATTACTCTTTTATTCTGTTGTGTCCATAGTTTATTGTTGTTGGCCCAAACGGAGCGTATTTCAATAGATTTTGGTGGCACTAATTCTCCTTTTCCTTGGAATAACTTAAATAATGCTTCAGTCGGTTCATTAAATAGCTTGATGAATAATTATGGCTATGCTACCTCTATAGGAATTACGGTTACAGATGCATTTACGGGGGTAAATTCTTCTGGAACGCAAACCCCCAGTGCAAGTGTGGGC
>NZ_JBVCPV010000036.1:0-19272 GCF_057456495.1 Lishizhenia sp.
AAGGTTGATTACTAAATACGATTTAGTACACTTATCAACAGGAGATATTTTTAGAGCCAACATTGGTGGCGGAACTGAGCTTGGAGTTTTGGCAAAGAGTTACATCGATAAAGGACAATTGGTTCCTGATGCGGTAACGATTGATATGTTAAAGTCTGAAGTGAAAAAATACCCAGAAGCAAAAGGGTTTATTTTTGACGGTTTCCCGAGAACTAATGCGCAAGCAACAGCTTTAGACGAGTTCTTAGCTTCTATGGATATGTCTATTTCTGCAATGTTAGCATTAGAGGTTCCAGAAGAGGAGTTGAAAACGCGTTTGGCAAAACGTGCTGAAGTATCTGGTAGAGCAGATGATGCTGATCCAGCTATTATTCAAAACAGAATTAACGTGTACAGAAAAGAAACTGAACCGGTAAAAGAATTCTATCAAAAGCAAGATAAATTTATTGCAATTGACGGATTGGGTTCTATGGATGAGATTTCTGAGCGTTTATACACAGCAATAGATAAATTGTAAAAACACAACATGGCGGGTACTAGTTTTGTAGATTATGTAAAGATTCATTGTAAGTCTGGTAACGGCGGGGCTGGGTCTACCCACATGCGTAGAGAGAAGTACATCCCTAAAGGTGGACCAGATGGTGGAGACGGTGGTCGAGGTGGACACATCATTGTGCGTGGAAACAAGCAAATGTGGACTTTACTACACCTGAAATACCAGAAACACCATAAGGCTGGACATGGAGGACATGGCTCTGGTCAGCTGAAGACGGGTGCACAAGGAGAGGATGTTTACATCGAAGTGCCTATAGGTACAATAATTCGTGATGCTGAAACCAAAGAAATCATGTTTGAGATTTCTGAGGACGGTCAAGAAGAAATTGTAATGCCTGGAGGTAGAGGTGGTTTGGGTAACGATAACTTTAAGTCGTCTACCAACCAAACGCCAAGATACGCTCAACCGGGAGAGCCTTTTCAGGAAGGTTGGCTCATTTTAGAGTTGAAAGTATTGGCAGATGTAGGTTTAGTAGGTTTCCCTAATGCAGGAAAAAGTACTTTACTTTCTGTAGTCTCTGCAGCTAAACCAGAAATTGCAGATTATCCATTTACTACACTTAAACCTAATTTAGGTATGGTGTCGTACAGAGATAATCAATCTTTTGTGATGGCAGATATTCCTGGAATTATAGAGGGAGCGCACGAAGGAAAAGGTTTAGGTTTACGTTTTTTAAGACACATTGAACGTAACTCATTGTTATTGTTTATGGTTCCTGCGGACAGCGATGATATCCATAAAGAATACAAAGTTTTATTGAATGAATTAAAGTTGTATAACCCAGAATTGTTAGACAAGGAAAGGTTATTGGCCATTACCAAGTCGGATATGATAGACGACGAGTTGAAGGCTGAAATGGAGCAGGATTTACCGAATATTCCTCACCTCTTTATTTCATCAGTAGCTCAAATGAATATTTTAGAGTTGAAGGATTTGATCTGGAAACATTTGAATAAATGATAGCGTATTTAGAAGAATTAGACAGGAATATTGTTGTAGCAATTAATGGACTCCACAACCCCGTTTTGGATGAGATTATGTGGTACACTAGCAAGATTCCTGTTTGGTTCCCGCTATACCTTTTACTTTTTATACTGGTGTATAAGAAGTACAAACTCAAAAACTTTTTAATCTTTCTCGGTACTTTTGCATTACTCATCTTGTTTTGTGATCAAATATCGAGTACGCTCTTTAAGCCTTTAGTGGGTAGATGGAGACCCTCCCATAATCTTTTGTTAACCGACCAACTGCATTTCTATGAAATGAGACCGGGCGAGTTTTACAGAGGGGGAAGGTTTAGCTTTATCTCAGGACATGCAACCAATTCCTTTGGAATAGCAATGTTGAGCGGTTTGGTCCTTAAGCCTTATTTCAAGAACATAATGTTGTGGTTGTTGCTTTGGGCAACTTTCGTTTCTTTTTCCCGAATCTATCTTGGTGTACATTACCTTTCAGATATTGCGGCAGGCGCAGTGGTAGGTTGCGGAGTAGCTTATCTTTTATACCGTTTCTTTTTTCAGCGCTGTATCAAGCCATTGGAGAAGTAATAGCGTTCTGAAATAAATCTTATTTTAGTGCTATGAATTGGCTAGCAATATTTATAGGAGGAGGATTGGGGAGTGTCTCAAGATTTGGAATCAGTTATTTTTTCAAAACCGTACAATGGCAAAAGAATTTTCCATTGGCGACCATTCTTACCAATATTTTAGCGTGTCTCATTTTGGCTGTTACAGTGTATCTATTTAAAGATAAAATTAACGAACAGCCTTGGCTTTACTCTTTAATTGGAATAGGTTTTTGTGGAGGATTCTCCACGTTTTCTACGTTCAGTCTAGAGAGTGTTCAACTGTTTCAAGACAAGCTTTATTTCTATGCTTTTATGAACATAGCTGCTTCGGTAATCATATGTTTTGCCCTTATGCTATTTATCGCTAAGCAACAGGGATAAGCGCTTCAATTTTCTCCTTAATATCTTTTCTCATTTTAACCAAGGTAGAAACATCTTGCTTAGCCAGCTTAGATTTTATTTTGAAGTCTTTAAGACGCTGTATGGCTCTGTAGGCAATTAAGCCCGACATCATAGGAACTAAAAAGAAGTACGCCCAAGCAAGTGGAGTGTTCTTTATGATCAAGGCGTTCAAGAGCATTACTATACCAACGTTGTATAATCCCATTAATATGTGACCTACCATCATTTTTACAGAACTCCAAAACACTTTTCTTTTCATGGTTTTCTCCACGAATTTTTTAGTAATGATGTATGGAATAAATCCGTGGATAAGTCCAAGTATTGTTACCGGTAGACTCAAAATGAAGAACATCAAATCTTTGTAACGAGTTGTTTCTTCATTTACTAAATTGAACATGTATTTTTCGTCTAACTTGCTTCTTTTCAATAAAGCGAAGTACCTGTCTGTATCTTTCTTAAGTCCTATTAATTCTTCGTCTTTCTCTAGATCTTGTTTATTGAGCCAATTGGCCAATTGTTGCGAGTATTTCCAACGTTCGACCAAGGTGTATTTCTTGTCGAAATTGTCTGGGTTCATTCCCTTACGGGTTAAACGCATTACGTTTTCATGGAAAGGTGCCCAATCCTTTTTATCAACATGTGTTAACTGTGAACGTAAATCTTTTTCTATTTGTTGAGTAAGATGCGTGATTACGCGATTAGGATTTTCTTCATATTCCTTTTGGTAATCGTTTAAACAAATTGGATTTCCGTTAGAAATTAATGTTCCACTCCCAAATTTATTAGGTTCGGTATAATTAACGCCAACTGTTTGTATGTATATGTTTTTAGACCAATTGATTTTTTCTAATGCTCCAAAACCTATACGTGCAGCTCCTTTTTTCAAAGGTTTTAATCTACGAATAAACACATCGTCAGTAAACCCTTCTCCGAAGATGAGTAAACTTCTTCCGTGTTTTAAAATTCTATTACATTTTTCAAAAACTTCCTCGTTCTTCTTTTTGGTGTCTTCTCCGTCGTGAGCTCTGTAAATAGGCAGCATGTGTGCGGCCCAAAGAATAGGCTTCATAATGGGTTTAAACACATCAGCTCTTGTCATAAAAAACACAATGGGCTTTTGGTTAGAAGCAACCACCAAAGGGTCCATAAAAGATGCTGCGTGATTACTCACGAATATTGTTCTCGCAAATCTTTTTGTAGGTTCGTTTATTTTCCTAGTTCTTGGGTAGTATACCCATAAAGAAAATTTTAACGTAAACTTTAGTGCTAAATATGCTAGTCTCATTCTAAGAGTTTTGTACCAAAGCGCAAAAGTAAAATTTATTTCTAAAACTTACCCAAGCCCTTATGTATACTAGAAGTTTGGCGTGAAAGAATTGATTTTAAAGAAGTCATCCACGAAGTCAATAGCAGATTTTGCATCGTCTACAACAGTAAAGAGTTCTAAATCTTTCTCGTTAATGTTGTTTTCTTTTTCTAGCATTGTTTTTTTGATCCAATCTATTAAGCCAGACCAATAATCACTTCCTACTAACACAAAAGGACGTTTGTTAATCTTTTTGGTTTGCATCAATGTCAAAGCTTCAAATAGCTCATCCAAGGTTCCAAAACCACCTGGAAGAATAATAAATCCTTGTGAATATTTTACAAAGATTACTTTTCTCACGAAGAAGTAATCAAACTGAAGATTGTGTTGTGGATCTATAAAGGGGTTGCAATTTTGCTCAAAGGGAAGATCGATGTTTAATCCTACTGACTGTCCTCCTCCTTCTTGAGCACCTTTGTTTCCAGCTTCCATAATTCCGGGACCACCTCCAGTAATGATTCCGTATCCTTTTTGAGAAAGCTGTTGCGCAATTTCAGTACCTATTTTATAGTATTTGTCATGATCTTTTGTACGTGCAGATCCGAAGATAGAAATACACGGACCAATTTTGGCCATTTTTTCGTAGCCTTCAACAAACTCAGACATGATTTTAAAAATCGCCCAACTATCGTTTGTTTTTATTTCGTTCCAGTCCTTTTTTACTTTGTTCATACATTAGAGTTTTAGTTCTTTCTTCAGGTATTTTCCTGTATGAGATTTTGACCTTTTAAGATTGGCCAAACCTTCGGGACTTCCTTGGAATAAAACATTTCCACCACCTTTTCCACCTTCTGGACCTATGTCTATAATGTGGTCTGCCACTTTAACGATATCTAAGTTGTGTTCGATAACAAGCACAGTGTTTCCCTCTTCAACTAAACGTTGTAATACTTCGAGTAACATTCTAATATCTTCAAAATGCAATCCTGTTGACGGTTCATCCAGGATGTAAAAGGTTTTTCCAGTTGATCGTTTAGAGAGTTCTGTTGATAATTTAATACGCTGAGCTTCTCCTCCTGATACAGTGGTAGAGGGTTGTCCAAGTTTGATATACCCTAATCCTACTGATTCTAATGTACTCAGAATTCTGTGAATTTTTGGTATGTTTTCAAAAAACTTAGAAGCCGCTCCAATGTTCATGTCTAAAACATCTGAAATGGATTTTCCTTTGTACCTGATTTCCAGTGTTTCTCTATTATAACGTTTCCCATTGCACGTTTCGCATTCAACATGAACATCTGGTAAGAAATTCATCTCAATCACCTTTACTCCGGCACCTTTACAGGTCTCACATCTACCTCCTTTAACATTGAAACTAAACCTTCCAGGCTTATACCCTCTAATTTGGGCTTCAGGCATTGAGGCGTAAAGTGAACGTATTTCCGTAAATACATTGGTGTATGTTGCAGGGTTAGAACGAGGTGTTCTTCCTATCGGACTTTGATCTATTTCTATAACTTTATCAATGTGCTCCAAGCCTTCAACCTTTTTGTAAGGCATAGGCTTTTTAACACCGTTATAGATGTGTGCATTTAGTATAGGGTAGAGCGTCTGGTTGATTAAGGTAGATTTACCACTTCCAGATACTCCCGTAACACAGGTGAAAGTACCTAGTGGTACAGCAATATCTACATTTTTAAGGTTGTGACCACTGGCTCCAAGTAAGCTTAAGTAGTTGCCATTTCCTTTTCTTCTTTCTGTAGGGAGTTCAATTTCTTTATCACCCAATAAATACGAAGTAGTATGAGAATTTACCTCTTTGATGTTAGAGAATTTATCCGCATTAACAATGGCTCCACCATTTACACCTGCTCCAGGACCTATGTCTACTACAAAGTCAGCAGCTTCTATCATTTCTCTATCGTGTTCTACCACAATAACTGAATTTCCTGTATCTCTTAATTTCTTAAGTGAATCAATCAGACGTGTATTGTCTCTTTGATGAAGTCCAATGGAAGGTTCATCCAATACGTACAATACATTCATCAGTTCAGATCCAATTTGTGTGGCCAAACGAATACGCTGTGCTTCACCACCAGATAAAGACTTCGCAGAACGGTGTAGGGTTAGGTAATCTAACCCAACTTCTAAAATGAAATTGATTCTATCTCTAATTTCTTTGATGACTTCCTTACCAATTTTTAATTGATCTTCATTGAGCTTTTTTTCAATACCTTCGAAGAAATCGTGTAGTTCTTGTATGTCGAACATGGCTAGATCACCAATGTTCTTATCTAATATTTTAAAATAATGTGCTTCTTTTTTGATACGTGTTCCATGACAAGTGGGACAAGGGATTTTATTTAAAAAACTCTCTGCCCATCTTTTTACAGCGGCTCCTTTAGCCATTTCTGCATGACGGTTAACAATGTTGACCACTCCTTCGAAATCTGGAAGGTCTCTACCTCTAGCATCCTTTAAACCGCTAGCTCCGTACAAAATTTTATCTATGAGTTCTTCTGGGAAATCACTCAGAGGTTTTTTTAATGTAAATCCATTTTGCTCAACAAATTCTTCCAGCAAGCTAAACATCCAGTTGTTTTTGTATTCACCGAGAGGGGCAAGTGCACCTTTGGCAATACTCAAATCTCTATTCGGGATGATTTTATTTTCATCCACTTCTGAAATTTCACCTAAACCACTACATTTTGGGCAGGCTCCATAAGGAGAGTTGAAAGAAAATAAATTGGGTTCTGGTTCTGGATAACTTATGCCTGAAGTAGGACACATCAAAGCACGTGAAAAGTGACGAACATTTTTAGCGTCATCCTTTTTCATCACCATCATGGATTTATCACCATATTTCATGGCGGTTTGTATGCTTTTGGCTAAACGGGTTCTGTATTTTTCCTCCACAGATAAACGGTCAATCACAATTTCTATATCATGAATCTTATACCTGTCGAGTTTCATACCTTTTTCAATGTCACGCAACTCCCCGTCAACACGAACCTTGGTAAAACCAAGTTTTGCAATTTGTTCAAAAAGTTCGCGGTAATGTCCTTTTCTACCTTTGATTTTAGGAGCGAGAAGGGCAATTTTTTCACCTTTAAAGTCGCGGAGAATAAGATCTGTAATTTGATCGTCAGAGTATTTAACCATGGCCTCACCACTTACGTAAGAGTAGGCAGTTCCAACACGGGCAAAGAGAAGTCGTAAGAAATCATAAATTTCAGTGATTGTTCCTACGGTTGAACGCGGACTTTTTGAAACCGTTTTTTGCTCTATGGAAATCACAGGACTTAAGCCTTCAATTTTATCTACATTCGGTCTTTCTAACCCTGATAAAAATTGACGAGCATAAGAAGAGAATGTTTCCAAGTAACGGCGTTGACCTTCAGCAAAGATGGTGTCGAATGCCAAAGAAGATTTTCCACTCCCACTTAAACCTGTAAATACCACTAATTCGTTGCGGGGTATTTTTAGATCTACATTCTTTAAATTGTGTTCTTTAGCACCGTAAATTTCTATAAACTCTCTCTGATCTTTACTCTCCATTATCTTCTCGGTATGCGTTTAAATTAGCCCCTTTTGCAGGTAACAAAATTACATAGGATTTACCGGGTTCAATCCTTAATTGGTTCGAAATTAACCACGGATTGAGTTTTTTGAGAATTTTTTTATTGAAACCTTCGTTTTTAGCCCAAAGCGACAAATCTGAAAGGGAAGAATCTACAATTTTTTGAATGGTTTTATAAGGAGAGTAGTACGTATTTATTTTAAAGTTATAGTTGGAGGGATGTTCTATAATTTCTTTCAATGCCATGATTCTGAATACATAGCGCGATGTTTCTGTGTTCAAATTGAGGTCGAAAAAGTTATCGGCGTATTGTCCTTCGAGATTTTTTGATATTCCATTTACACCTCTATTATATGCCGCCGCTGCAAGTATCCAACTTCCCAATTTTTCTTTTGCATCTTTAAGATAGGCACAAGCTGCACGTGTACTTTTTACAACATGTTTTCTTTCGTCAATGTCTTTATTAATGATTAGGCCGTAATCTTTGGCTGTACCTTCCATAAATTGCCAAAATCCAAGTGCTCCAACATAGCTTCTTGCTTGTGTTAATCCACTTTCAGCAACTGCTAAGTATTTAAAGTCATCAGGGAGTCCTTCCTCTTTAAGAATTTTCTCAATAACTGGAAACCAGCGTTTACTTCTTTTCAAGATAAAGAAGGTACTAGAGTGATAATAAGCATTTGTGATTATTTCACGTTCATATCTTTCTCGTATATCTATATCCTTTAATAGAACTTTGGTGTCTAAAAATTCGATGTAATCGGGGATGATAAAATCACTAAAAGATGATTCTACGTTGTTGTGAACGATAGTTTCTTCTTTTTGTATAGTGGGTGAATTATTGCATGCCCATAATAAAGTGCCTAAAAGGATGAATATGATGAATTTTGCCATAGATGTAAAATAACAAAATTATCCAAGTCCTTCTATTTTTTGGGAGCTTTATAGCGCAGTGTATTGCCGTAAAGTCTGTAAAATACACCTATAAAATAGATCAATCCAATTCCCCAGCTTATGTAAATATCTACCTCGATTAATAGGATAAGTAATATACTTAAAATGGTGGAGCATAGCGTGAGCATGAGAAAGTTTAGCCAAACTTGAAAATCAGATTTTCCTTTGTAAACCATGTGGTGTGTAGTATGGTCTTTCCCTCCAACCATTGGGGATTTTCCGGCCATAATCCTGTTAATAGAAACAGTTAAAGTATCTACGATTGCAGGGGTAAAGGCTACAAGGGTAATCACAATGGCTTTCCACGCTTCTAAATCTAGAAAAGAAGTAGAATTCCACAATCCTTTAATGGAGAAGAAGCTAACGAATAAACCGATGAATTGCGAACCTGTATCTCCCATAAACATTTTGGAAGGGTGAATATTATACTTTAAGAATCCGATGAGACCTCCCACTTGAGTAACCAAAATAATGGTCCAGAAATTGGTGTTAATGTCAAGCGTGATAAAGCTAATTAACAAGCAGCTTATCAATATACCTATAACTACAGTTGCTGTAATGCCGTCCATATTGTCGAGCATATTGAGGCTGTTCATTATACCAACAACCCATATTATTGTGAAGGTAGCATTGAATAAATGTGAGGATGATATGTTTATGACTGTATCAAAGAGCACTAAAATTACTCCACACAGAATCTGCATAGAGAGTTTCAACCAAGGTCTGGTGTTGTAGGCATCGTCAGCCATCCCCATAAAAAAGGCTACTACAGCCCCGGCAAGTAATCCTAAAAATTCAAGATTTCTAAAGATATTTCCGTCAGCATAAAATATGGCAAAGGCAATAATTGAGAACATAAATACGACAAAGAAGCTAATACCTCCTAGAGAAGGTTTCGATTCGTTACTCCATCGAATAATGACATCATTTTTATTGCGGATTCCCAGTGTTTGAGCAAAGTGTAATATTAGTCCATTTGTCATAATAGACACTGCAATTCCCAAAAAGAAAAAAATGAGAATCTGTATGATTTTAACCGTAAGTATAGACATGTACTACCAGTTAAAACGGTGATGTAAAAGATGCAAAAGATCCAGCATCTTTATCTTTATCAGAAATTACCGGAGCAATATCACCCCATTCTATTCCTAAATCCTGATCAAACCAAGCAAGAGATCCTTCACTTTCAGGATGGTAGAAGTCTGTACATTTGTAACTGAAAAGCGTATTGTCTTCTAGCGTTAAAAATCCATGTGCAAAGCCTGGTGGAATGTAAAATTGAGTTTTGTTTTCTCCCGTTAGAACAATACTCTGGTGTTTTCCATAAGTGGGAGAATCTTTTCGTATATCAACGGCAACATCTAAAACGGCACCGGAAATAACACGCACTAATTTACCTTGTGCATGAGGTGGCTTTTGAAAGTGTAAACCACGTAATACTCCTTTAGCAGAAAGGGATTCGTTGTCTTGCACAAAGTTTACTTTATGTCCTGTTTCAGCTTCAAATTTTTCACTTTGAAAACTTTCCATGAAGTATCCTCTGTGATCACCAAAAACCTTAGGTTCTATAATCCAAAGTCCTTCTAAGTCGCCTTTTATAAATTTCATTTTTTAAATCGTCTATTTTTCTTTTTATCAACTGTGTAGCCATATCCGTAACCGTAGCCATATCCATACTTTGAGTTACGTTTTTCTACACCATTTAAGAGGAGGTTAATAGATTTGATTTTTTGAATTTCTTTCAATTCCAAAACGCGTTTAATAAACTGACGTTTGGAATAATTCGCCTTAAAGATATAAATAGGAATGTCAGCATCATGTAAAATCTGAACGCCGTCAGAAACGATACCGACAGGAGGGTTGTCTATGAGGACATAATCGTACTTTGTTTTAAGCTCTTCAATCAGCTCTGTGAGGTGTTTGCTTAAAATAAGTTCTGAAGGGTTGGGAGGAATACTACCAGCGGTTATAACATCAAGGTTGGGAATAACATCTTTGTTGATGCATTCTTCTAAGGTGCTGTTCTGACTTAAATAATCGGATATACCTTGTTTGTTCTCCAGATCTACCCCCAAATGAACTTTAGGCTTTCTAAGGTCTAAATCTAGAATAACGACGCGTTTTCCAGACATCGCTAGAATAGCACTTAAATTCAATGCAATAAAGGTTTTTCCTTCACCGGATATGGATGAGGAAATGGCAATAGTCTGTGCTTCTGGGTTTACAAACTTCAAATTACTTCGAATCGCTCTAAAAGCTTCCGACAAGAAAGATTTTGGATTATTGTGAACTACCAGTTGAGAATAAGAAGAGTTTGAATTTTCGAAAGGAATAGACCCTAAAATATTCATTTGATTTTGTGCGAGCTTCTCTAAATCTGCCAAGTTGTTAAGTTCATCGTAACTCACGTATTTGAAAAACAAGAAAAGAAGAGCGAGTAGAAAACCTAAAATAAAGTAGGTGTAATAGATTTGAAATCTATTGGGTTCAACGGGGGTTGTATTAAGCGGTGCTTTGGACAGTACTTTGTTATTTGAAGTATACCCTGCATTTGAAATTGCGTAGGCAACCTTTTTCTCGTTTAATGAAGTGTAGTATTTTTCATTGAGATCTTGCTTATTTTTTAATCTACTCAACTCCATTTTTTTATCGGGAATAGAGAAGAATTGTAGGCGGGCAGTTTTTACTTCATTTTTTAAGAATTCAATGCGTTCAGCCGTTTTCTTTTCAAGGGCATCGATTATTTTATTGGTGATTTCTATATCCGCTGCAATCTTTTTGTCGAGTTGCGTAACAGTTCTGCTTTCTTCAGTTACGGTGTACAACAAGTTTTCTCTTTTCTCAAGTTTAGCAAAAAGGTTTTCAATCTGTTCCTTTAATACGTTTTGATAACTTTTTTCTATAAGTACCGGAAGTAATTTGTAGACCTCTGTACTGCGCGGAGAATTGTTGATTTCTTTTTTTATTCGCTTTAAGTCGGTATGTTCTATTTTTAACTTTTCTAATTCATTCTCTAGGCTAGTTACCTTCGAAGATAGATTACTTTCAATATTGTCTAAATCAGATAGGTTTTCGCGACGTTGAAATTCGGTTAAGGCATTTCTCGAAAGTATGAGTTCCTTATTGAGTGAATCTAATTGATCATTGATGAACTTTAAGATTTTTTCGCTACTCTCTTGCTGGAGATGATCATCATAATCAAAGAAACTTTCGCCCACTGCGTTACAAATATCTTGCGATAGATGAGCGTTGTTACTGCGGTAAGAGATTAGTATACTTTTAGCTTGAATGTCTAAGGGGGAAATAGAGAGGTTTCCATGAAGTCGACCCATCAAGCTTTGTGTATTGTTGAACACAAAGTAGAGTTCATTATCGTTAATGTCTCGGTTTAAAACCTCTTCATTGTCTGACTGAATAAAGATGTGGAAGAGTTCATTTTTAAAGGCCTGATTAAGGTAAACCTCCTCAATTCTTTGTTTGCCTTTGTACTCGTATTTTATTTTAAATCTGTTGTCAGCATCTTTGAATATGTATATGGGTACGTTGTAAAGGCTTTCATCTACCAGGTTAATTAATTGTACCTGAAATTGTGATTGGGTATAACGTTCTTCGGTTAAAAATTCTCCCTTGGCGAAATGACTCACTTCTAAATCAAGTCGCTTTAAAGCTTCCTCAAATAAAAATTGGGAACGCAATAATTCAATTTCTTTAGAAATGTTCCCGTCGTTATTTACATTTTTAAGGTCTAATACATTCGCTCCCTGATCTTCATTGTCTATTTGAATAACCATTTGAGACTGGTACACCGGTTTGGTATACCTCAAGTAGAGAAAGGAAAGCGCTCCAAAAAAGGCAATAATCAGAAAAGCAAACAAGAAGTTTTTTTTCAAGACATTACGGATGATGTCAAGATCAAAATCTGTGTTTACAAAAAATCGATTTTTAGAAATGTTCATGGAGTGTTTACAATTTCGAAAAGATAGTAATTATGGCAAGAGATGAAGTAATTATTCCAATTAAAGGAGTAACTTCTCGTAAAACTCCACGTGTTATTTCTTTCGTAGGCGCTATGTAGATATAATCATTGGCCTGTATTACCATATCTGTATAAGCCAATCCATCTATGGTGCTTAAATCAATTTCATATACTTCTCTGTGGTCTTCAACTGCTCTAAGAATTTTGATTGATTTTGCTTTTCCCCTTTCGGCAATTCCTCCTGCCATAGCTAGGACTTCCATTAAAGTAGTGTTTTCATTGATGAGGTTCACAACTTTGGCTTCACCACCGTTACCTGGGAACACAATAACGCGTTTGTTGAGTACTTTAACCTGTACAAAAGGGTTCTGGTGCGTAAATGAAAAATAGTATTCCAACGTGTCTTCACAAGCTTCAATTGTTAAGCCTGCAAGGTGCACATCACCAATAACAGGAAGTTCTGCTTTTCCGTCTGGACGTATGGTGTAATCTAAAGATTTTGTACTTAGCTGGGTTTGACCTGTGTTTTCTACAATTTGTTCTCCATCCTGCGGATAAAGTTCGAAACTGAACCTGTCGTTAACACTCATTCTATAACTCTCCTCAGGAGTCATAGGGATACTATCTTTTACCACAATATCTGAATTGTCAATATTTTTGAACATCAAATTACTGTTGATGTTACACGAAGTAAAAGCTATGATAAGGAAGAGATAAAAAAGGTGTTTCATTTTTCTAAAAGTTGTTTATATAACTTTTCCATGTCTGCTACCAATCTCTTGTAGTGAAATTTTTCGCAAACATGCGGGTACCCGTTGGTTCCCATTTTAATTCGTAATTCATCGTCTTCTATGAGTAAACGCAATTTTTCAGTGTAGGTTTCAAGATTTCCTTTTTCAACTATAAATCCAGTCTCTCCATCTATTACAATATCTCGCACACCACCAACATCAGTACTAATTACCGGAAGGTTGGTTGCTTGCGCCTCTATTAAACTTACAGGTGTTCCTTCGTTTTTCGAGCTTAAGCAAATTAGGTCCATTCCTGCATTAAATTCAGCAATATTTTTTACCCAGGAAGTCATAATGATTTCAGTCCCATATTTACTATTTAGATATTGTACTCTTGCATCAATGTTATGGAACTCGCTTCCATCGCCTACAATAAAGACTTTAAACTTTTTGGCAGTGCTTTGTGTTAATTTTTCAATGGCGTCTAAGAAAAAATCATGGTCTTTTATTGGAGCAAGTCTACCTACAATTGCAATTGCAACTTCGTCATTAGAAACCCGGTATTGTTTACGAATTCTCTCCCTGTTAGAAGTTAAGTTTTCTTGAAATTTACCTAAATCAAACCCCAAAGGAATAACACTTGTTTTTGAAGCTTTGCAAATTTTATGTACTTGCGTTAGCTCTTGTTTTTGGAGGGGACTTATTGCGATAATCTGTGTAGATTTTTTTGCCAAATTGCGTTCAATATTCTTGAAAAGTAACGTTTTTAATCTTCCAAAATAAGAGTGAAAAACGTGACCATGAAACGTGTGAACGATTACCGGGACTTTGCAGGCATGTGCTGCCTTTCTGCCCAGAGCACCTGCTTTCGAGGCGTGGGTGTGTACAATGTCTGGTTTAAAATCTTCGATAATTTTCTTGATTTCTTGGTAAGCCGCCCTATCTGTCTTGTAGTTTGGGTTGCGCTGCAAAGAAGAAATAACTTGAGGTTGCACACCGTATTGTTCTAAAATGTGCAAGGAGTCTTTTTCTCCTTCATCAGGAACACCTCCAATTAATTTAGTTTCGAATTCATCAGAAAGAAACGCAGTTAAAAAAGTAGCATTAAAGGTTGGACCTCCAATGTTGAACCGGTTGATAATTCTGAGTATTTTTATCTTCTTTGTCAAGTAATCTCGATTTCCTGTAAATATAGGAGTCCTAAATTAAGTAAATCTAATATTTAGACAAACTTCACGGAAAATCGACGTGTAGAGTAAGAAGATAGATAATATGAAGAAGATAGTAGCATTAGTGATTGGATTAGGCTTTATGTCAGCCGGTTTGGGACAATTAAATGTTTTGCAGCAGCATTTAAAAAGTTTACTAGCTAAACCGGATATGGAAAATGCCACGCTTGGATTTGTAGTGAAAGATTTGAGTACGGATGAGGTGGTTATTGCACACAATGAAAAAGCAACCATGGCAACGGCGTCAACTGCAAAACTGTTTACAACGGCAACCAACCTATTGCGTTTTCCAAGTGATTATGCATTAACCACAAAAGTTTATTTCACAGGTTTTGTGCAAGACAGTATTTTGAAGGGAGATTTGGTGGTGAAAGGGTGTGGTGACCCTAGTCTAGGAAGTAAATACTTTTTTGAAGGGGAAGAAAAATATGCCTTTTTAAAGCAGTGGAGTGCTGCGGTACAGGCTAAAGGGATTAAGCGCATTACGGGAAGTGTTATTGCAGATGGAAGTGCTTATGCTCAAGAAGGGATACCTAAAGATTGGACGTGGAATGATATGGGGAATTATTATGGTGCAGGTCCGGCAGGGTGTACGGTGTTTGATAATTTGATGGAGCTGCACTTTAAATCGGGAGGTATAGGTAGTTTAACCAGTATTACTAAAGTAGAGCCGCAAATGCCAAATGTAGCTTTTGAGAATTTTGTGGTGGCAGCAAGGTCGAATACTGATAATGCTTATGTGTACGGAGCGCCGCGTCAAACGAATAGGTATGTTCGTGGTGAAATACCATACAACCGAAGTGATTTTGTAGTAAAAGCCTCTGTGCCGGATCCAGAATATTTATTGGCCTACAGTTTTAAAAATGAATTAGAAGAAGGAGGAGTTGTAGTAGAAGGTGCTGCAGAAGCTGTGCATAGCTCTCGTGCTGATTTAGAAGAAATCTACCCTGTTGATGACAGGATAGTGACTGCTTTTAAAGGAAAGTCCTTGTTGGAGATAGCAGTATTAACCAACCATAAAAGTATTAACCTGTACGCGGAACAATTGTTAACGTGGTTGGGGAAAGATGATCAAGGAAATACGAGTATTGAATCAGGTCTATCTACTTTGAATAATTTCTGGAAGGATAAGTTAAGTGGAGGATTCGAAATGACAGATGGGAGTGGGTTATCGAGAACCAACAGGATATCTGCTCAACATTTCGTAGAGATGCTTACGTATATGCATCAATCGAAGAAGATGGAAGATTTTGAGACTACTTTGCCGATAGCCGGTGTAAGTGGTACGTTAAAATATGTGTGTAACGGAGAGGCTGGTCAAGGTAGGATTAAGGCGAAAAGTGGTTCTTTGAGTGGTGTAAAATCTTATGCGGGTTACGTTTACGGTAAGTCTGGAAAGAAGTATGCTTTTGCCGTTGTGGCCCAGAATTTTAACACAAGTTCTAGAACGATGGTTGTAAGGTTTGAGCAGCTATTCAATGCTATAGCTAATATGTAAATCTACCCGCGATAGTACTGGTAGCTCCCCAAAATAGAGTTTTAGTAAGCCACGAGCTACCTTTACGACCAGCGGAAGTGATGGTAGCTTTTTTGCGATTTAAACTATTTTTTGGGGACTATAGGGGATAGCGCGAAAAGGGAGCCTACTTTTCTAAAATGAATTTGTAAATATTTGTCCAGAAATCTGAAATTTTAGTCCCCTCTGCGGCTAACATTTGAGGCACTATGGAAGCTTTACTAAAGCCTGGAGTGGTATTTACTTCGATAATGTATGGCGTACCATTTACCAACATGAAATCTACACGAGCTACAGATGATAGTTGCAAGAGTTGATAGGCTTTTACTGTCTCTTTTTGAATAGCGGCTGTAGATGCTTGATCCAAATTGGCAGGAGTGATTTCTTGCGATTTTCCTTCGTATTTTGCTGTAAAATCGAAAAAATCTGTGTCTGAAATGATCTCTGTTACTGGAAGTGGGTGAATACCGTTTTCATCTTCGTAAACTCCACAAGTAAATTCTCTTCCGTCTAAAAAGCTTTCTATTACTACGGTTTGACCCTCTTGAAAAGCAGCGTCAATAGCGGGGGTGAGATCTTTCTGGGTTTTCACTTTTGAAATACCATAGCTAGATCCGCTATCGCAAGGTTTAACAAATAAGGGAAGTCCTAACTCTTGTACAATATTCTCTACATTGTAGGATGTATTCTTTTGGAGCACGTGACTCTTGGCAACATTGCACCCTAATCCTTTTAAGAATTGATTACAAAACCACTTGTCAAACGAAAGTTCGCTGGCTAAAGCATTGGAATTTACATAAGGAATCCCCTTCATGTCTAATAGGGCTTGTATCTTTCCGTTTTCTCCAGGGTTTCCGTGTATGTATATATGTGCTGCGTCGAGTTGAATGTTCTCTCCTTCGTGCTTAAATTGAAAGTTCTCCAGGTCAAATGGAATGCGTATATCATCAAGGATGACAGTCCATGCCTCTTGTTTAACTTCAATTAAATAAAGTTGGTAGTTGTTGGCGCTATTGTTAAATATAGTGTGCGCACTGTTCTTCGAAATTTCAAATTCTGATGAGTAACCACCGTAGAGAAGTCCAACCTTTTTCATAATACATATTTGAAACAAAAATAAAGTTTAATCTAGGGGAGTGTAAAGTCAAATATGTAAAAGTTATGAGCAAATAATTGTTCTTAACAAAGAATAGACTTTTGGGGCTATCTTTTGGAAGAGTATATTTCTATATTTGTTGCAAACTAATCGGAAATGAGTTTAATAGGGAAGACCTTCAATCTTTTAACATCTAAAGCTTTCTGGATCAATATCCTTATCATTATTTTGGCATGGGTAGCCATTATTTGGGGAGCATTATCGTATTTTGAATCTACCACCAAACACGGGGAGAAAGTTGAAGTGCCTACACTTGTGAGTGATGGTCGCGAGTATGTTGTTAACATTAGAGATGTAGAAACCTTATTAAATGGAACTGGGTTAGAGTATGAAGTACTAGACTCAGTGTATAAACCCGGTTTAGTAGATGGTACGGTGATTTATCAAGATCCTTTACCAACAGTGAAATCAGGGCAATATGTGAAGTCGGGCCGTAAAATTAAGCTCCGTGTTTCTAAACGCACCCGAAATGTGAAAATGCCAAAACTTATTGATAAGTCGCAACGTTTTGCAGAGGCATTAATTACAACGGTTGGTTTGCGTTCTAAGACTACCTATGTAGCATCTGAAACGCCTGGATCTGTATTAGATGTGAAGTATAGAGGGAAGTCCATCAAAGATGGAGCGCAATTACCTATTAATTCTGTAGTAGAGTTAGTTGTGGGTAGAAATGCCAATGGCGAATTATTACCCGTTCCTAATTTATACGGTTTAACAATAAAAGAGGCGCAAACGCGTTTAAATGCGAGTGTTGGATTGAATTTATATGTGTCTTGTCCGGAATGTATTACCGCTGCGGATAGTGCAAAGGCCATTATCAATGCTCAAACACCAGTTGCGGGAGAAGGGTCTATGGTGCCGAGTGGGGCAACTGTAACGGCTTTTGCCACGTTGAATTTTATAGATAACCGTCAGGAAACAATCGTAGAATAGAAATTATGAGAAGAATAGCTTTTGCTATATCCATCCTTATATCAGGAATTACTGCTTTTGCACAAGAAAGTGTAGCTCCTTTGGTGAGTAATCCTTATCTCCAAAGAGAAGTTGTAGCAGTAGAACAAAAGAGTTTAGAAAATTCATTTGACAGTACATTCATTTATCAATCAGATACGGTAGAACTGCCATTCTTTGATGATTTTTCACGTAATAATTTTCAGGTTTATCCAACCAACTATTCGGGTGTTGGGGTAACCAGTGAATTGTATTACTCTATGTTGGCCGAAGGAAGTACAACTCCTTTACCTGCAGGAACAAAGTTAACTGCAAGCAAGACTTTTAAAGTGAATGTGAACGTAGATAACAATACGAGTGATACGGTATATTACGATAGTACCGTTTTTGAATTTAGTGAGCTAGAGGTATATCCTGTAAATTATATACAGAACTTTGCTTACCCTAATTATTACGTGTTTGATACAATTGTTAATGGAAACTTGACCTCAGATACTGTGTTTGTAGTAGATGCAGAGTTTCAACAATTTGAAGCGCGTATTTTCTTTTCGCAATTGAATGATTCAACGAAGTTATGGTTGGATGATTATGCTTACCACAACTACAGAATGGCAATTAATCCAATTAGTTTAGGGGTGGTAACCTTCGATGGATTAAACGAAAGAGGATATCCCTACAATTTTAATTCTAACAATAATGCATTGTGTGATTATTTGACCTCGAAGCCCATTAATATGGGGGCTTTTTCTGCGAGTGATTCTGTATACTTTAGTTTTTTATATCAAACAGAAGGTCTTGGAGACCCAACGGAATCAGATGATTCTTTGATTGTTGAATTTTACTCGCCTGTAGATCAAATATGGGAGAGGGTGTGGAGTACACAAGGTGGACAAGGTTCTAATTTCAATGCGGGCCATATTGGTATTACCGAAGCCAAGTATTTAGCAGATGGATTTCAATTCCGTTTTGTAAATTATGGATTGCCTTCAGGTGCTTTGGATCAGTTTCATGTGGATTATGTGACGCTTAGAGAATTGTCTACATATGATGATACCTTATTCGAAGATTTTGCATTTACATATCCTTTAAACACTTTGTTGAAAGATTACACACAAGTGCCATGGGATCACTACAGAAATAATCCGAATGGAAAGATGAGTGATGCTTTACAAATTGCCTTGCGCAACAATCAGTCTGTGGCAGCTAATAACTCAGCAGGTGGTAGTTTGAGTGTGTACTACAATGGTGGGTTTGAAGGTAGCTTTAATTTTACAGGAGCAGATTTATCGAATCCAGATTTGGATTATGCACCAAGAACACATTATTTCTCAGAAGTAGATTTAAGCGG
>NZ_JBVCPV010000037.1:0-18948 GCF_057456495.1 Lishizhenia sp.
GACCTTGGTTTGAAACCTTGTGTGGTGGTAAATAAAGTAGATAAAGAGAACTGTACTCCTGATGAAGTTCATGAGAAAGTTTTTGATTTGATGTTTGAATTAGACGCAAACGAAGATCAATTAGAGTTCCCTACAATTTACGGTTCAGCTAAGAATGGATGGATGTCAACTGATTGGGCTAACCAAACAGATTCTGTTACTCCATTATTAGATGAAATCTTAAACTATTTCCCTCCTTGTAAAATTGAAGAAGGAAATACACAGATGTTGATTACATCATTAGATTACTCTTCTTTCGTTGGGCGTATTGCTATCGGAAGATTAACAAGAGGAGTTCTAAAAGCGAATCAACCAATTATCTTGTCTAAAGCAGACGGATCTCAAGAAAAGCACAGAATTAAAGACGTATTCGTTTTCCACGGTACAGACCGTATCAAAGTTGACGAAGTACAGCCAGGAGATATTTGTGCAGTTACAGGAATTGAAGGTTTCGAAATCGGAGATTCTATCTGTGATGCTGAGACTCCAGAGCCTTTGGCAACTATCGCTATAGATGAGCCTACAATGAGTATGTTGTTCTCTATTAACGATTCACCATTCTTCGGACAAGAGGGTAAATTTGTTACTTCTCGTCACATCCAAGAGCGTTTAGACAAAGAGTTAGAGAAAAACTTAGCGTTGAGAGTTCAAAAAGGAGAGAAAGCAGACAAATGGATGGTATTCGGTAGAGGTGTAATGCACTTATCTGTATTGATCGAAACTATGCGTCGTGAAGGATACGAATTACAAGTTGGTCAGCCACAGGTAATCATCAAAGAAATTGATGGTGTTAAATGTGAGCCAGTTGAGGAATTAACAATTGACCTTCCAGAGCAATTCTCAGGAACTGCAGTAGAAGCTGTATCTAAGCGTAAAGGAGAAATGACAAATATGGAAGCGAAAGGTGACCGTATGATCATTAACTTTAACATTCCATCACGTGGTATCATCGGTTTACGTAACTACTTGTTAACGCAAACTGCTGGTGAAGCAATTATGACACACAGATTTATTGAATTCCAACCGTACAAAGGAGAAATTCCTGGACGTTTGAATGGATCTTTAATCTCTATGGAAAAAGGTACATCAATTCCATACTCATTAAGTAACTTACAGGATAGAGGTAAATTCTTTATCGATCCTAACGAACCTATTTATGAAGGTCAGGTTATTGGTGAGCACTCTAGACATAATGATCTTGTAGTGAACGTAACAAAGACTAAGAAAATGTCTAACATGCGTTCTTCAGGAGCTGATGATAAAGTGAAAATTGCTCCAGCGCAAAAGTTCTCTTTAGAAGAGTGTTTAGAATACATCCAAGCAGATGAGTACGTAGAATGTACACCAGAATCTTTACGTATGCGTAAAATTCTTTTAACGGAAGGAGAAAGAAAAAGAGCTGGTAAATAAGCCTTTTTTTTAAACCATATTAAAATCCCCATCGATTAATTTCGTTGGGGATTTTTTTGGTATATACATCAGTATCAAATAACTAAAATGTTAGTTGGAAATTGTGTTTATGACGTTTAAAAGTTAAAACCCACCTTTCAGAAAGAAGTCGGTAAGTTAAGTAGTGTTAATTTTTTCGCTCGTGTGATAATGTATATTTTTAAAGTCTAAGTCACTATTTAATGTACCAAGACCTAACAAAGTTTAACCACATCTATACGTATTTGCTTGCCTTGAGTAAAAAGGGGAGTAACCTCGATTATATTGAGTGTTTCCGCGAAAATTTTGTTTTTTTAGATAGAAAGGTAGAGGGAGAAGAACATGATAGCTCCATAACACGAAAGCGTTTAATATTACTCTCTAACTACGCAGATAAATTATATCAAATAGAAGATTACAAAGAGGCGGAACATGCCACGAGGAAGGCACTAGATCAATTCAATTTTCTCACTGAGAACGAGAGAACCAGTACAAACCTTTATCAATTAATGCTCTTCAATTTGGCAAAGATTGCCTATAAATTGAACGATATAGATACATCCTTTTCAAGGTTCAAACGCTTGTATGAACTTTACCCAGAAAAAGGAGAGTATTTAAAGTGGTTGTTGATGTTGAATCATCACAAAAAAAGGAAGTACAGATTTGTTTTGGTGGTTATGGCTGGGGTGTTTTTAGCTGCAACTGTTTTACTCATTGATAAAGCTTACCCCGTACTTTTTTATTGTACATCCATCCTCTCTTTCTTATGTATGGTTGTGATTGTCTTTTTGGAATATAAGTTCTTTCAAACAAAAAATATTCTCGAAAAAAAAGCCTCATCGTAAAATGAGGCCTTCTTACTTAGGGTAATTTCATGGGTACTTTTTCAACCCTATCATTTAAAACTATACTTCCCGTAACCGCAACATTTAAAGAGTTCGTTCCTGGTAATTGAATAAGTGCATGACACTCGTCTAAAACCTTTGGCGGCAGTCCATTGTCTTCTGCGCCTAAGAGATATACGCACCTTTTGGGATGTTCAAAATCTTTAAGAGGAGTTGCTCTTTCGTCTAGTTCTATACCAATTAATCTACAATCGTAGGGCAAGTGCTTTTTAAAATCCTCGAAAGTTTCATAATGAAACAAAGGTATTTTGGTCCATGACTTCAATACATCAGAGGTTTGTTTTTTATAACTTTTTCCAATGGTAAAAATATAAGATGCTCCAAGTATGTAAGCTGATCTCCAAAGTGTTCCGATATTGTGATCTCTTTTATGGCGCATAATACCAATCCCACAATAGCCTGTCATTTCATCTTTAACCTTCACTGTATTTTATTTAGAGTTAATTTTTGCCTTATGGTGACAGGTAAATGAATTTCCACAGCCCCATAGAGTAACAAACGCAAATTTAATTATCTTCGACACAGTTCACCAGAATACAAGAAAAAATGCAGTTTTTAGATCAAAATTTAGACGATTACATAGTTGCTCACTCAGAAAAAGAGCCAGATGTACTTTACCAACTTAACCGACAAACACACATAAAAGTGTTACAACCTAGAATGTTAAGTGGGCATTTTCAAGGAAGAGTATTAAGTATGTTGTCGCATATGATTCAACCTAAAAATGTTTTAGAAATTGGTACCTATACGGGTTATTCTGCCTTGTGCTTTGCCGAAGGGTTGGCAGAAGGAGGTTGTATCACCACTTTAGATATAAACTATGAACTTGAGGATATGGTTCAAGAGTTTGTTGAAAAAGCAGGTATGAAAAATAAAATTAAAGCAATCATTGGTGATGCCATGGAAATTATTCCTTCACTAGAGGAGGAATATGATCTTGTTTTCATTGATGCTGATAAAGGTAATTATGTCAACTACTACAATTTGGTATTTGATAAGGTGAAAAAAGGAGGATATATCATCGCAGATAATGTGTTATGGAGCGGTAAAGTTTTGGAAGAATACGAAAAGTTAGATTTGGACACTCGCGTGATTATGGATTATAACCGTATGGTGCAAGAAGACGATCGTGTTCAAAATGTATTATTTCCTATACGTGATGGTTTAAATATCGCAAGAAAATTATAGTATGATTGACTTTAGATCGGATACAGTAACTAAGCCAACAGCGGCAATGAAAGAGTTCATGTTCAACGCAGAAGTTGGAGATGATGTATTTGGAGATGATCCCACCATAAACGAATTAGAAAGGTTTGCAGCAGAAATGTTCGGCAAGGAGGCTGCTCTTTATTGTTCTTCTGGTACGCAAACCAATCAGATAGCAATTAATGTACATTGCAGACCTGGTGATGAAGTAATTTGTGCAGCTGATGCCCATATCTATAAATATGAAGGTGGAGGAATTGCCAAAAACTCTGGTACATCTGTTCGTTTATTACAAGGAAATAGGGGCCGAATAACAGCGGAAGAAATTGCTCAAAACATTAACAACCCAGAAGATGTTCATTTACCTTTAACCACGTTGGTGGCCCTTGAAGATACGATGAATAGAGGTGGGGGAGCAATTTATGATTTTGAAGAAATCAAGAGAATAAAAGAACTTTGTAATGAAAAAGGTTTGCCCCTACATTTAGATGGTGCCCGACTGTTTAACTCTCTGGTTGAAACGGGAATTGATTACAAAGTCTACGGTGAGCAGTTTGATACCATTTCAATATGTTTATCTAAAGGATTGGGAGCACCAGTAGGTTCCTTGTTATTGGGCCCAAAAGATTTTATAACCAAAGCTAGAAGGGTGCGTAAAGTCTTTGGTGGGGGAATGCGTCAAGCAGGGATTATAGCTGCTGGAGGTTTGTACGCATTGCAACATCACATTGAAAGATTAAAAGAAGATAATGCCGCGGCAAGAAAAATAGGTGAAGCTTTAACTAACCTTTCTCGTGTTAAGCGCGTTTTGGATGTACATACCAATATAGTTGTTGCAGAATTACACAAGAAAAGTGATGTGGCAGCGTTGGTAGAGGAGTTCAAAGCGAAAGGGATACTGATTATGCCTTTTGGAGATGATAAAATTAGAATTGTTACACATTTAGATAATTCTACAAAGGATATTGATGAAACGATACAATGTATTGCTGGTTTGTAGTTTAGCATTATTTACGATTGCTGGATGCTCTAAGAAAGCAGAAGTAGAAGCGGTAGATTACAAGGATATTATGCCTACTTCTGACAGAGAATATCAAGAAGGTCTGGAAAGGGATACCCTTCCAAAACAAGAGGTTTACTACTTGGATAATGCGGTGAGCGAAGATAGTTTGTTGATGCAAACTTTCCCAGAATTACAATTGAAGAATTTGAGTAGCGAATATGCTTATTTTCCTGATCGGTTGAATTATTCGGAGAGATGGGCAAGGATTGCTAACTTGGATTCATCAAAGTTTACCTTGGTGAAATGGACATTTTCTGATAGTGTTTTAACCGAAAATGCCTTCTTTAATTGGTTGGATTGTTTTGGTGAAACCTGCACAAGTTTGAGAGTAGGACAAGACACAACATTCTCAACATTGAATACTTATGTGTTAGTAACGCACAATGAATTAGTTTATGCCAGTAGTCCGGAAATAGATGATTTAGCTCTTTTTGTTGATGTAATTAAAAAGGAAACTTCCGGAAAGGCAAAATATATATTAGAGCAAAAGGCAGGTAAAAAAACGAATTGGTTAGTTTTGCCCGAAGATGTCAAAGAATCCAAAATACAAAGCGATATATAAACTAGCAATTCCTGCCTTATTTGGAGGTATTGTTGAACCCTTTCTTAGTTTAACTGATTTGGCGATTATTGGTAATATGCCGGATCAAGAAAATTATGGAGCCCTTGAGGCTATTGCTGCAGTTGGAGTAGCGGGAAGTTTGGTTTCTGCTTTACTCTGGATATTTGCTCAAACGAAAAGTGCAATTTCAGCAATTGTGTCTCGACAATTTGGAGCTGAAAGACTTAAAACGGTTGCTACGTTAATTCCTCAAATGATGGTGCTCAACTTTTTGTTGGGCCTTTTTGCTTTAATGAGTACATATTTTGTTTCAGATTGGATTTTTCTGCAAGTCTATAATACAGAACCTATAGTTGGACAAGTTGCTACTTCTTATTACAGTATAAGAGCCTTTGGTTTCCCAATAACCCTGATTACTTTTTCATTGTTTGGTGTGTTTAGAGGACTCCAAAACACCTATTGGGCCATGACAACCTCTATAGTGGGAGGGATACTTAATGTTGGCCTGGATTTTCTATTTGTATTTGGACTAGAAATGGGAATCGAAGGAGCTGCCATAGCTTCGATAATTGCTCAGGGAGTGATGCTAGTAATGAGTTTGATTTACTTATTTAGGTCGCGTTTACAATTATTTTTCTCTTGGAATATCAACCCTTACTTTAAGGAGTTAGTAATGATAGCCCTTAACCTTATTGTAAGAACTTTAGTATTGAACATAACACTAATGCTTACCTATAGATATGCGAATGCTTATGGTAAAGCACAAGCAGGTACACATGCATTACTGTTAAACCTATGGTTGTTTTCAGCCTTCTTTTTAGACGCTTTTGCGACGGCTGCCAATGCATTAAGTGGGAAGTATTTAGGAGCGAAGGATAGTGAAGCCTTAAAGGAAACCCGTAATAAAAACTTAAAATTAGGAATTGGAGTATCCTTTCTATTGGCGGGTGCCTTGCTATTCTTTGATGAACAAATTATTGGGTTGTTCATTGAGGATGATGCAGTAAAAGATTATTACCCGAGTATTTTACCGCTTTTTGCTTTGTGCTTACCGGTAAATGCTCTGGCTTTTGTAATGGATGGAGTGTTCAAAGGTTTAGGAGAGGCAAAATACCTAAGAAATCTATTAATCATTTCTTCTTTTGTGGGTTTCTTACCTGCGCTTTTACTATTAAACTATTATTCACCCACTTTAGAGAGTGTTTGGTGGGCAATTGTAGCATGGATGCTTTTCAGAGGATTCTTACCCTATTTTCATTTTCAAAAATACCTCAAATCATTTCCAAGGGAAGTTTAACAATTGCTTCTTTTATGGGGATTAAATTTCATCTTTTTGGGTGAATATTTTTTTTGTTTTACTTCTTGAAAATTCCTAACTTACATACATGCGTTGTAAATATAGAACAGTATTGGCTATCGATGGCGGTGGTATAAGGGGAATTATACCCCTAACTTTATTGAAACACATAGAGAAGACCTGTTATGACATAGATCCTGATGTTGATATGATCAATTGGATAGATGTGTTCTCAGGTACCTCTACAGGTGCAATTATTTCAGGTGCTTTAATGTTACGTGATGAAAAAGAACGAAGCATATTTACCCCCGATAGAATATTAGACCTTTATTTAAAACGTGGTCACCAAATTTTCAGCAAGGATATAGCATTGAATAGTGCTATGCCAGAATATCCCTTGAAATTAATTCTTGAAAACAACTTTGGAGAAGTTAATGTAAGCGGTATTTCTAAACACTTTTTGTTTGTAAGTTATGACATGAATGCCGATGCTCCATTTATCTTCACGGATAGAATGGATATGTATAGAAGTCTATCCTTATCCAAAGTAATGATGGCGTGTTCCGCAGTGCCAGGATATTTCCCTCCTGTAAAATTAGGAGATAAGCAATTGGCAGATGGAATGTTAACGGCTAAAAACCCAAGTAAATTGGCCTATGAATATGCGAGGATGTACTATCCTAATGATCCTATCGTAGTAATAAGTCTGGGAACAGGTGAATTGCCCAAAGAGGAACATGACATGATAGAATTGGAAATGAATCGTGTTCATCAAGAAATGGAAACCTATGCGCGCAAGGATAGAAATCTGATTTACTTTAGATTACAACCAAATATTATAGAAGCCAATCATTCCATGGATGATACAGGGCATGAAAACATGGTGAACTTAATCAGTGACGCAAATACATACATAGAAGAAAATAATCATGTGTTTGACCGGTTATTTAAATTAATGACCATTCGAGCAGATGCTTACCAATAAGAGAATTTTGTTTGTTTATGAGAGAGAGATAGAGGAGAAGTACATATATTTTTACAAGAAAGAGATAGTTTAATTGACTATCTTTTTTTTGGTCATAAAAAAAGGCTACCTAAGGGTAGCCTAACATAAAGGGGAGTAGAATAAACTTAGCGTTTTTGTACAAGAACTACATCTCCTCTATAAGTCTTTGGTGCATTTTCTATACTTTGTTCTAGACTCACTTGCCAAATAAATGTTTGATTGTACTTCGCAAGTTGTCCTGTTCTAATATCAATACCATCCCAAGGTTGTGTAACATCATTGGTTTCATACATTACACCACCGTTACTAGGGTCTATCACTCTAAATGTGAAAGGAACATTCATTCGTTTTAAACTTTCTGGTAAAAAGCTTCTGTTTTCTGGAATAATACTTTCAGGGTTCAAAGCGTTGTTTGCCATTAAGTTAAAGTCTTTATCAACCGTAATCGTTTTTTGTTCAGAGTAAGTACAACCATTTAAATCGGTTACCTCATAATTTAACGTATGTGTTCCTTGGGTATAACAGTATATTTCATCGTTGTTGTTCAATTTAACCGGAGTTCCATCTAAGAACCATTGCCCTTCATAAACCTCATTAGTGTTTGAAATTTGAATCACCGGTAAACCATTTTCTTCATTAAACAAATTCGCTTCTGCTCTGAAGAAAATATTTGGTTTTGCATGAAGTGTTATCATCTCCGTTCCGATAACTTCATTTTGAGCATTTAAATATTCCACTTGTGTTGCGGCAGTAATCTTAGATACTTTTGCCTGTTCATTGTGCAAGAGCTCAAAGGTTCTTCCATTTACTCTGGCTTTAACTTTGTGATTTAGACTGTTGTTGCGAATTATTAATTCTCCGTTATAACATAGCGTAGTTTGTGGAACAACTCCTTGTGTGTATATGGTTTCAAATTCATTTACCTCAGTTTTAGTATCAGCCACATCTTCTTTAACCTCTTCTTTTTTATCTTGAGAATTTATTGATTCCGATACCGAGGAAGTCTGGGGTTGATTCTTTTGATTCTCTTGAGCATTTTGAGAGGTGTTTTGAACAATGTTCTTTTCTGGCGCATATTCTATACGTACCTCATTCGCTTTTTCATCCTCAGTAGAAACAATAGTTTCATTCTTCTCTTCAGAAGTGATGTCTTCTGTAGTTTTTACTTCTTCAAGCTGATCAACTACGGGTGATGTGTGTCTACTTTGTTTTTCCGTAGACGGAGAATTCTCCCAGGTCATCACCAACATCGTACTTAGTATCGCAATTACAGCCGCACCACCTAACCAGTACCAACGAGAAGTAGTTGGACTTGCTTTGGCGTCTAGCTTTGCCTCCATCTGAGACCAAGCTGAAGCTTCGTAAGGCATCTCGAAATTATCGAGCTTATCCTTAAGTATGTTTTCTAAATTGTCTTTCATTCGTGTAGTTTGACAAATTTGTGTTCTAATATCTTTTTCAAGTTCTGTTTTGCTTTAGAGTAATTGGACTTGGAAGTACCTTCACTAATATCCAATAATTCGGCAATCTCTTTATGTGTATAGTTCTCAACAGCATATAAGTTAAAAACAGTTCTGTAAGCCGGAGATAATTCTTGAATTGCTTCTAAGGCTAATTCTGCTTTAATACTGGTGAGATCTTGCTCATCTATTTCAAACTCTTCTGTTTCATCACTCACAAAGAGATACGTTTCATCCGTTCTAAAGGGCTGTCTTTTAAGTCGACGTGTGGCGTCTATTGAAGCATTTACCATAATTCTTCTGACCCATCCCTCAAAAGATCCTTTGAAATCAAAATCCTTGAGTTTGTCAAAAATCTTTATAAATGCCTCTTGCAGTACTTCTTGTGCACTGTCTTTATCTTTCGTATAGCGCATACACACGGCCAACATCTTACCATAAAACATCTTGAATAGTTGTTCTTGGTCGTAGCGATTTCCCGCTACACAACCATCAATTATTTTTTTTAATTGTTCTTTTTCCACCGTTTATACACTTGCTTAACGACCTACCTTTTGTTAGGTTGCCATTTTTTTTGGGTTAAATATAAATTTTAGTTTAACATCAAAATGTTGATAACCATGATCTTTCTTTAGGAAGGTAATCCACCATCCTTTTTTTACGTCCTACCCAGAAGATACGGCAATTTTATAGATATGGGAAGGGCTTTTAGAGCTAAAAGTGTGAAGAAAAACACAGAATGAGGAATTTCTCGAAGATAAATACTTTAATGCGAAAGATTTCCTCAAAAAATGATTAATTTCGCTTTGAATTTTTTAATACAATAAACTAATTATAATGAAAGTAACAGTAGTAGGTGCTGGTAACGTTGGTGCAACATGTGCTGATGTATTAGCGCACAAAGAAATCGCGAATGAAATCGTATTGTTAGATATTAAAGAAGGTTTTGCTGAAGGTAAAGCTTTGGATATCTGGGAAACATCTCCAATCAACTTATACGATTCAAGAACTACTGGTTCTACTAATGATTACTCTAAAACTGCAGATTCTGACGTTGTTGTAATTACTTCAGGTTTACCAAGAAAACCGGGTATGTCTAGAGATGACTTAATCGCTACAAACGCAGGTATCGTTAAGTCGGTAACTGAAAACGTAATCAAGTACTCTCCAGAAGCTAAAATCATTATCGTTTCTAACCCGTTAGACGTAATGACTTACTGTGCATACTTAACTGCAAAAGTAGATCCTTCAAGAGTATTCGGTATGGCTGGTGTTTTAGATACTGCACGTTACCGTTCTTTCTTGGCAATGGAGTTGAACGTTTCTCCTAAAGATATCCAAGCGGTATTGATGGGTGGTCACGGTGATACTATGGTTCCATTACCACGATACACTACAGTTGGAGGTATTCCTGTAACTGAATTAATCGAAGAAGATAAATTAAACGAAATCATCGAAAGAACTAAGTTTGGTGGTGGTGAAATCGTTAAATTATTAGGTACTTCTGCATGGTACGCACCAGGAGCTGCTGCAGCTCAAATGGTTGAAGCTATCGTAAGAGACCAAAAACGTATTTTCCCAGTTTGTGCATGGTTACAAGGTGAGTACGGAATGGATAACATCTACTTAGGTGTACCAGTAGTATTAGGTAAAAACGGTATCGAGAAAATTATTGAATTAGACTTGAACGCTGACGAAAGAGCATTGTTAGAAGAATCTGCAACTGCTGTTAAAGGAGTGATGAAAGTATTGGATGATATGAACGTTGTATCATAAGCAATAGTTAATCGACAATGATGTTGAAAGGGAAGTGCTAAGCGCTTCCCTTTTTTTGTGACTTGTATTTTGGTTTACGCTTTCAGAAGCATATCCTAAAAATAATACCCTATAAATCGCAGAAAAGCTTACCTTTAATTAAGTATGAATTCTTCTGAAGTTATAATTAAAAATATGGTTTGTCCCCGTTGCATTGCTGCAGTGGAGACTTTGTGTAAAGATTTAAATATTGCCTACCAATCCGTCGAATTGGGGAAGCTTGAATTAAAGGAATCACTATCCAATGAAATTCTACAAGAATTAGATGAGGGGTTGAAAAAACTTGGTTTTGAAAGGAGTTCAGGAGGGCAACATGATCTTATTACGCACATAAAATCATTGGTGATTCATCAGATACATCATAACAAAGAACCGCTTACCATCAATTTTTCGAATTTTTTAAGCGAGCAAACCCATCACGAATATACGTATCTAAGCAGGTTGTTTTCCAGTAATGAAGGAGAAACCTTGGAGCAATTTATCCTCAAACAAAAAATCGAAAAGGTAAAGGAACTCTTGAGTTACGATGAAATGAGTTTGACAGAAATTGCTTATCAACTTAATTACAGTTCAGCAGCTTATCTATCTAGTCAGTTCAAGAAAATTACTGGACAAACACCGAGTGCATTCAAAAATAGTGAGGGAAGCAAGCGTTTAAGCCTTGATAAAATCTAAAAGGGCAAAATCTTATAAAATCTCCACAAAATTATATAATAGATTTTCTAGTTGAATGACCGAACTTTGTTTTAAGCTTAAAATCAAAGAAAATGTCTAAAACAATAAAAAATACTTTTCCGGTAGAGGGAATGAGTTGTGCAAGTTGTGCCAATCATGTCGAAAAAGCCTTAAATAAACAAGAGGGCGTTATTCATGCAGCTGTAAATTTTGCCGATAATACGGTAACCATAGAGCTTAATGAGGATGTAAATAAAGAAGTTTTACGCGATGCTGTTAGTGATGCAGGTTATACTCTTTTAATAGAAGATGAAGACGAAGAGGAGCGGAAAGGCGAGGCGTACCAGAGGAAATTAAAAAATACCATTTGGGCAGGAGTATTTACACTTCCGGTTTTTGTGCTTTCCATGTTTTTTATGCATTGGAAACCTGGGGAGTATATATCCTTTGCTCTGAGTATACCTGTGCTGTTTGTCTTCGGAAAGCACTTCTTTGTGAATGCTTTTAAACAAGCAAAGCACGGACAGGTCAACATGGATTCATTGGTGGCAATGAGTACGGGAATTGCATTTGTAATCAGTGTTTTCAATACTTTATACCCACAGTTTTGGATAGAGAGAGGCTTGGAAGCTCATGTTTATTTTGAAGCTGCAACGGTAATCATCACGTTTATTTCTATTGGTGATTTATTAGAAGAAAGGGCTAAATCCAAAACGAGTGCTTCGCTAAAAAAGTTAATGGGACTTCAGCCAAAAGAAGTGCAAGTGGAACGTTGGGGAGAAAAACAAACTATCAGTATTGAAAAAGTAGCAGTGCATGATGTGGTGCTTGTAAAACCTGGCGATAAAATCCCGGTAGACGGTAAAATTGTAAGTGGTGATTCGTACGTGGATGAAAGTATGATAACAGGGGAGCCTATTGCAGAATATAAGCAATCAGGTGATGAAGTTTTTACAGGCTCGATAAATCAAAATGGTAGTTTTAAAATTAAAGCGAGTAAAGTTGGGAAAGACACCTTCTTGGCCCAGGTCATAGAACGAGTGAAGCAGGCACAAGGAAGTAAAGCTCCCGTGCAAAAATTAGCCGATAAAATTGCGAGTGTTTTTGTTCCTACTGTATTTGGAATTGCTTTATTGACTTTTGGAGCTTGGATGATTTGGGGAGGAGAAGATAAAATATTTCATGCTACCATGAATGCAATAGCTGTAATGGTAATTGCCTGTCCTTGTGCCTTGGGGCTAGCAACTCCAACAGCGATCATGGTTGGAATGGGAAAAGGAGCCGAAAACAATATCTTGATAAAGAATGCTGAAAGTATTGAGTTAGCTCATAAAGTAGATGCCATTATTATAGATAAAACAGGAACTGTAACTGAGGGGAAACCTGTGGTAACGGACTTACTTTGGACGAATGATGTGGAAACAGATCATTTAAAAGCTGTTTTGTTAGCTATAGAGGAAAAGTCTGAACATCCTCTGGCCCATGCAATTGTAAATTTCCTGAAACAACATGAAGTTAAAAATACAGCAGATTTAAAAGCATTTGACACGCTTAAGGGGAAAGGTGTAAAGGCTATAGATGAAGGTGATTTGACCTATTTCGTAGGAAGTATCGCGCTAATGAAAGAACTTTCTATTCCAATTCAAGATGAACAATTGGCAGAAGCTGAGCTGTGGCAGGAGAAAGCTAAAACATTGGTTGCTTTTGCTAATAAAAACGGAGTTTTAGCCTTGATAGGAATTAGGGATGAAATTAAACCAGGAACTAAGGAGGTATTGGAAGACTTAAAATCTTCAGGGATAGAAATACACATGATGAGTGGTGATAGTCAACAAACTACCGCAAAAGTCGCAAAAGAGCTAGGGTTAGACAGTTATAAGGGAGGTGTTCTTCCACAAGATAAAGCTGAATTGGCGCAACAACTGCAATCGAAAGGTAGGACTGTGGCCATGATAGGAGATGGGATTAACGATACCGAAGCCCTTGCACAAGCCGATGTGAGTATTGCCATGGGGAAAGGTTCTGATGTGGCCATAGACGTTGCCCAAATAACCTTGATAGGTTCAGATTTGAAATTGTTGACCAAAGCTTTTGCAATTTCTCATTTGACGGTGAAAGGGATTCGGCAGAACCTTTTTTGGGCCTTTATCTACAATTTGATAGGTATTCCTGTGGCCGCAGGAATTTTATATCCTATCAATGGGTTTTTGTTAGATCCTATGCTTGCTGGAGCTGCAATGGCTTTTAGTTCGATATCCGTTGTTTTAAATAGTTTGCGTATAAAGGGACAAAAGATTTAGTTAATTTAGAAGGATAATGTGAACTAAAGCATGAGCAAAGTCTATTGTATTAGTGGTTTAGGAGTAGATGAGAGGGCGTTTTCTCAACTCCATTTTAAAGATGTTGAAATGGTCCATATTCCTTGGTTAGATTTTAAACCAAATGAAGGTTTAAAGGATTATGCGTATCGCTTATATCAACAAATGGAAGTAGAAGATAATTATCACCTCATGGGCTTGTCTTTAGGAGGGATGATAGCGCAAGAAATTGCAAAAATTCACCCTCCAAAGCATTTGTTTTTACTTTCAACTGCTACAAAGCCCGAGGATATTAGTCGCATACGTTTGTTGGGTAAAATTCGAATTCAATATCTACTACCGGATTATCTTTTGACCCACACAAATGCTTTTCTTAATTGGTATTTTGGTGTGAAATCTAAAACAACTAAGGTGATTTTAAAAGAAATGATGGCAGATGCAGATCCTACTTTTATTCGAAGAGCAATTACGGCCATAGTTGAATGGCAAGGTGGGAACTTATCGAAGGGGGATCCCTGTAAAACCCACGTTATTCATGGTGCTGCAGATCGGCTTATTCCCATGCGTAAAGATACTGATGTAGTATTTCCGAACGGAGGTCATTTAGTAATCCTGGAAAAGGGTGAAGCTATTTCTCAATATATTGAACAGCAGATTAAACCTTAGCAATGACTCATCTTTTCTTCTTTCCCTAAAAACTTTGGTCGTTTGAAAATGAGGTAGCAGTCAATAAAAGCTTTGGTTCTGGCCAAGTATTCACGCACATTGATGAAGCTAAATTTAGATTTATTGGCCTTTAAATCTTTACAGTTGTAGGCTATGGCATCTATTCCCATGGCGTTGGCTAAAAATAAGGCGCGTTCGTTGTGAAAGTTTTGAGATATAATTAAAAACTTATCTAACTTGAATATTTCCTTAGCTCTGTACATACTGTCAAAGGTTCTAAATCCCGCATAGTCTAGAGTAATAGCACAGGCAGGGACTCCACGTGCAATTAGATCATCACGCATATCTTCAGGTTCACTGTATTCGGTCCTTCCATTGTCTCCCGAAATTAATATGCGTTTAATTTTTCCTTTTTGGTATAACTCTGCTGCAGCATTTACCCTGTACAGGTAGTAGGGGTTTAAACCAGTTTTTCCACGTTTTCCACATCCTAGTAAAACAGCAGTAGTGTACTCTGTACCGCTTAAACTTTTGCTGAAATAGAAGTTTTTGTTTTGCGCGTTAATTTCTACCAAAATGTTGGCTGAAATGAAAATACAAATGAATAAAGCTGTTAGGTCAAGAAGTACTGTGCGCATGCTAGTAGGCGTTTTCAATTTCTTCTAAAACGTCTGCGACCTCTTTTGTATTGTTGTATTTACTTAAAAGTGTATACAAAACTTTATCTACCATGGCATCCGGACAAGAAGCACCACTGGTTAAAATAATTGTGGGTTTGTCCTTTTTAGGGAAGAAGTCATGTGTGGTTTCCATCTGCTTGTTGTGCATGTTGAAATGATGGATTTCTGTTTCACTTTTAATTTCTTCTGCTGAAGAGATGTAGAATGTAGGGAATTTTTGTTCTAACAATTCAACCAAGTGAGAGGTGTTCGAAGAGTTGTAACCTCCAACAACTACAGCCATATCAGCATCTTGCTCCATTAATGAAAGCGTAGCGCTTTGGTTATCGTTGGTAGCATAACACAAAGTGTCTCGCGTGTCTGCAAAATGATCTTTGATGTTTGCCTCGCCATATTTCTCAACCATTACTTGTTTTACGTAGTCAGCAATTTCTTGCGTTTCCGTTGCTAACATAGTGGTTTGGTTAATTACACCTAGTTTTTCAAAATGAATGTTAGGATCGAAATTGGGAGAAAACTTACCTTCAAAGGTTGCTGCGAATTCACTTAAATCTCTTTTTCCAAGTATAAAATCTGCCAAGACTTTTGTTTCCTTTAAATCCTTTACAACTACAGATGGTGCATTCTTAGAACTGTGAGAGAAAGTAGCTCTCGTTTCTTCGTGTTTGTTCTTACCGTGGATGATAATAGAGTGATCTTCAGCACCCAGTTTTGCCGAACGTTTCCAAACTTTTTCTACGAATGGACAGGTTGTGTTGTATTTCTGAACATCAACCCCAATTTTACTCAGTTTTTCTTCGAGTTCTAAGGTAGTACCGAAAGCAGGAATGATAACCACATCATCTTTGGTCAATACATCGAAAGGAATCAATTGATTCCCTAAGGTATCTTGTAAAAATTGTATACCCAATCCCTCTAAATCTGCATTTACAATAGGGTTGTGAATCATTTGACTCAACAAGTAAATACGTTTACCTTGGTTTTCCTCAATGGCCTTGTAGGATATCTCTATGGCGTTCTCAACACCGTAGCAAAACCCAAAATGGCGTGCAATTAAAAACCGAACTGCTCCAAAATCCAATATGGTAGGACTAAAATCCTTTTTACGTGGATCCTTTTGCTTTCTGATTTCTTTCACTTTAGAAATTAGTTCAGATCTATAATGTGCGGGGATGTCAAATTTCTTCATAATTGCCTTTGTTCTGCTCTCGAATACTTAGAACAACAAAAATAAAATCTTAAAGTTCAGCACACTGCTTTCTTTTCATATTTATTTAAAGTTTTGTTGTTAATATTCTTTGAATTTTTTCTTGTGCTACTTCTTCTTTTAAATCTATTTTTGTTCCGATGGTTGATACGTTTAAGCATAAAGGCATGCGCAAGCAGCTCATAGAGGAGCTAAGAGAGAAGGGGATTAGAGATAACAGAGTGCTTGAGGCATTTGACGCGGTTCCGCGTCATTTCTTTTTGGACTTAGCATTTGAAAAACAAGCGTATTCGAATATGGCTTTTCAAATTGGTGCAGGTCAAACAATTTCTCATCCTTATACAGTTGCCTTTCAAACGGAATTACTAGAATTAAAACCTAAAGAAAAGGTTTTGGAAATAGGTACAGGAAGTGGCTTTCAGACTTCAATTTTATGTGAAATGGGCGTGAAGGTGTTTTCCATAGAACGTCAGCGTGAATTAGCCTTGAAGTCTAAAAGTATCATACATCAATTGGGGTATACACCAAAATTATATTACGGAGATGGTTACGCTGGTAAAGCTACTTTTGCTCCTTTTGATAAAATCTTGGTTACCTGTGGAGCTCCGTTTATACCAGATGCCTTGTTGGAACAATTAAAAGTTGGCGGTATTTTGGTTATTCCAATAGGAGAGGGAGCTAAGCAAATAATGACTAAAATTGTAAAAAAGAGCGCAACTGATTTTACCAAACAAGAATTTGGTGATTTTAGCTTTGTGCCAATGTTAGCCAGAACAGCAAAATAGATTGGAAGAACTTAAGCCATATACCGTAAGTAATAGTATTAAGAATGCACCCACCGTTCTGTTAACTGAGGAGGGTAAAAACTATACCTTGTGGTCGCCAATTTCTGAAGATCTTAAAATCATTCATTATTTGAGAGAGTATTGTTTCGCTCATTTTAAAATGAAGACTTTTGATACGGCGCGTTTCTCTTTTAAAGGTCAAAATTACCTGTGTATTGAAGAGGAAGAGGCAACTATAGAATTTGACGAATGGCAAGTGTATCTTTGGGAAAGTAAACGCAAGTTTAATCAATTTTTAAAGCCAAGTGCACTCTTTGTGAGTTTTTTATTCGATACCTTTTTTCCCTTGTTTGGTGGGAGGAATACAGTTTTAATAGTCCCTGGTAAAAAGAATGCTTTCAAAGTACATCCCGTTCCGGCAAATAATTACGAGAGTTTTAAGTTTTCGCCTTTAAATTTCTCTCAATCAGGATTAAATATCCCTTCAGTAAAACAATTTTTTGCTTATCAAAAAGCAGAATTAGAGGTTGTTTTAGAGGAGTTTTTAGCATTGAACGACGAGCGTTTTCAAATCAATTTAAAGCACCAATTGTCCTTGTTCCCGAGTAAGCGGAATGCCTATTGGGACGAGTTGAAAAAGTGCTTTGAACCCGAATTTTTAAAATACACTACAGCCTTATTTAAAGACTACATTTTACATTTATAGCATGGAATCTTTCTACTCACTCATATACGTTAAACCCAGTGTGCTAAATGATGAACTACTTTGTGTAGCTTTATTTACAGCAGGAGCAGAAGGTCCGAGGTTGTATATCTCAGATAAACGTATGCGATTATTGAGTGATGTAGTACATAGAAATACTTTTTTAAGTTTACGCCGACACCTAAAAGGGTTTCAGCAGCAAGTAGATAAGTACCGAAATACAGGGAATGATTTGTTGCTCTTCGATCCAACTTACAGCTCTGATCAATTGCAAAAGCTATCTCAGCGTAGTAAAAAAGCAATCAAATATTCAACTCCAACAACTGTGAATGCATGGATGGATGAGCATGCACATTTGGATTTAATGATGAAAATGTTGGGAGATAAACCCCAAAAGAAGAAGCAAGTTCGCAAGAGTTTTTATCATAAATGGAGAGCGCTCACCAATGCCAATCGTTATTTAGAATTCAAGCGTAACGTTATGGTGAAAAAGGTGAAAAGAAATTCAGATTTAGACATCAAGTTGGATTTGTTTTCAAAAGATAAGAAGTTGCTAATTAAAGGTTTAGATTTTGATACTTCAAGTAAAAATGTAAGTGATAGATTGAAGGAATTAGTGGCTTTGTCTGATGAATTTTCAGCATACAACCTGATGTGTGTATATCCTAAGCCTAGGAAAAAAGCAGGTAGAGAAACCTTGAATCAGGTGATGTCCGAGCTGTCACTTAAAATAGAGTTTGTACCCATCAATGATTTTGAAGCAATGAAATTCTAAGGAAAAGGAGAGTAAGGTTCTAATCGATTGACGGGTTGGTATACCTTCAAATTTTAACTTATTTCATTCAGATATCAATTCTCTCAAAAACAAATTTCTATTATCTATTTAGTTTCCCTATATTTTCAGTATGAAATCTTACTGGAATAATTTAAATCTCTTTGGAAAAATAAAACTTGTGCTGCTACTGGTAATCTCGGTAGTTTTTTTGGTTTTCATCTTCCAAAACTTAGAAGATGTTACCCTAACCCTTTTCACGTATCATTTTAAAGCTCCACTTTCCTTAATTCTCTTGTTGGTGGGTGTTTTTGGGTATTTGTTCGCGCGAGTTACGGATATAGCTTCGTTTAGTAAGAAA
>NZ_JBVCPV010000038.1:0-18936 GCF_057456495.1 Lishizhenia sp.
GACCTACACTATCAGTAACAACACCTGTTTCTAGCTCCAACACAAATACTTTTGCGAATGCAACGGGTAACTGCGTTTCAGCATCCATCACACTTCCCTGCAGTGATTGACATCTCACTATTCCAGAGAGAAATAAAAAAAGGGATATTACTGAAAAGGTTTTCATAAATTCTTTCTATTTTCGCAACAATGTTGCAAAAGTAGAATTAAACGCAACATTGTTGCAAGTTTATGGACGTTTTTTCAAAAAAAAATATCAGGCCCACGACATTTCGTAAAGAAATCGTCAACATATTCAATGCTAAAGATCACGCTATCACTAGTAAAGAGATAGAAGATGCTTTAGGAAAGCACGATAGAATTACACTCTACCGTACCCTTAAACTTTTTATTGAAAATGGTGTAATTCATGAAATCACGCTTCCGAATGAAGAAAAAACCTATGCCCTTTGTGAGGAAGAATGTGCAGATGGAGAACATCAACACGAGCATTTACACTTCAAATGTGAAGTTTGTGAACGCATTTATTGTATAGAATTGCCACAAGCTCCAAAGTTTGAGTTAGAGAATTTCATTATCAAATCTATGGAGATTAATTTGCGTGGAGTTTGTGACAATTGCAACTAAAGTAATTGAGTAGGTTCTTGATCTTCGTCTAAGTTGAGTTCTTTTATTTTTTTGAGTTTACTCAACATCATTTTAGTACGTGTTCCCACCAAAGTATCTAAGTCATCACTCGCGGCATTCAATTTCTTTTGTGCTTTCTCCAACACCCCGCCAAAAGTGTGGAATTCTTTTTTCACAGCTTCGAGTACTTTCCATACTTCAGAACTTCGCTTTTGAATGGCCAAGGTCTGGAAGCCCATTTGTAGTGAGTTTAACATGGCAGCCAGGGTCGTTGGTCCGGCAATGATAATTTTATACTCCCGTTGTAAAACAGCTATCAATTCCGGGTGTTTTACCACCTCAGCATACAAACCTTCCATGGGTAAAAAAATTACACCAAAGTCTGTTGTATTTGGAGGATCTAAATATTTATCGCTTACATCTTTGGCAAATTTCTTAATGGCATTGAGCAATGCCTTAGCAGCAGTATCAATTCCGACGGCATCTCCAACTTCATACGCTTGTTGCAAGCGCAAATAATCTTCTTGAGGAAATTTAGCATCAATGGGTAAGTAAACAGGATCCCCTCCTTGTTTTTTACCGGGAAGTTTAATCGCAAATTCTACGTGAGCTCCAGAATTCTTTTTGGTTTTTACATTGGCCTCATATTGCTCTGGTGCTAGGATTTGTTCTAAAATATTTCCCAATTGAATTTCGCCGAGTACACCGCGGGTTTTCACATTCGTCAACACACGTTTTAAATCACCTACACCATGCGCCAAACTCTGCATTTCTCCTAATCCCTTCTGCACCTTTTCTAAACGATCACTTACAATTTTAAAAGATTCTCCTAAGCGATTTTCTAGCGTTTTGTGCAACTTCTCATCCACGGTAACACGAATATTCTCCAATTGCTTTTCTGTAGCAACAACCAACTTTTCCTGTTTATCACTCATCTCCACAAATTTTTCTTTTTGAAGTTGTACCATTTGTGAAACCTGTTGTACAAAAACTTCACGGAATTCTTTCATCTGTGTATGATAGGTATCTCTCCCCTCTTTGGCATTCTCTTGCAAGACCTTTTCTAATCTATCCAAGCGTTGTTGCTGTTGATCTGCACTCAACTTTAATTGTTGCATGAGCTGATTTTGCAGCATTTCAACATTTGCTCTGAGTTCTTCCCTGTTCACCCTGAACTCTTGGAAAAGCTCTTTTCTATTCTCCTGAAGCTCTAGGTGCATTTTTCCCAAAGCTTCTTCATTTCCTTTCTGCTTTGAACGCAGCAAAAGAAGCAGGTTTAATACGAGAAGTACTCCTATTCCTATGCTTGTGATGTATTCCATAATTTGCCGTTTGTATGAAAATAAAAAAGCAGAACGTAATTTTCTTATGTTCTGCTTTAAATCTTATAATTCTTTAAAATCTTTTATCTAGCTACTGCAAGAAAGCATAGAGCAACCTACTTTATTGAGGGCCCAATCTGGACGTTTGGCGAACCACTTTTCATATTCCTCTTGTTCCTCATAAGGGTTTTGCAATAACTCAAACAACTCATTCACTAAGCTAAAATCATCTTTCTCTGCTGCTTCTATAGCCAATTGCGCCATGTAGTTGCGCAATACGTATTTCGGATTCACCGCATTCATCTTTTGTTTACGCACACTGGCAGCTTCTCCTTCTTGTAAAGTCAGAACCGCGTAATCTTTTAACCATGCTATCCAATCCTCTTTCAACGCTGTTATTTCATCTGCCTCTAAATAGCTATGTTTCGAAAGCTCTGAAAAATGGTCTTCCGGAGATTGATAATCGAATAAAGACAAACTTCTCCAGAACAAGGTCATATCCATACTACTTTTCTCTAAAAGTAAAAGTACCTTTTCTACCAATGCTGCGGCTTCATCACTACCGTAGCTAATTCCAAGTTTCTGGCAATACATTTTCTCACGCTGAACAAAGTAGCGTTTCTTGAATTGATTGAGAATATTTTCCAAAGGTTCAGCTTCGCCAATCAAAGGATAAATAGCGCTTCCCAATTTATTTAAATTCCACAGGGCTATCGCCGCCTGGTTTCCAAACCTATACCTTCTACCCTCAGCATCCGTGGTATTGGGTGTCCAATTTGGATCGAAGTCTTCTAACCATCCGTAAGGACCATAATCTATGGTTTCTCCTAAGATGGACATATTATCTGTATTCATTACGCCATGCACAAATCCAACACGCTCCCAATGAATAATCATAGCCAAGGTGCGCTCCATTAATTCTTGGAAGAAATTAACATATGTGGCTTGAGAAGGAGCTCCTAAATCGGGGTAATACTCTTCAATTACAAAATCCAATAATTTTTGCAGGTTTTCCTTCTCCCTGCGTGCCGCTAATATTTCGAAACTACCAAAACGGACAAAGGAAGAGGAGACTCTACACACAATTGCTCCAGGTTCTAATGCAGGGTTACCATTGTACAATACATCTCTCATCACTTGGTTTCCACTTAAACTAAGCGATAAAGCGCGAGTTGTGGGTACCCCTAAATGAAACATTGCCTCGCTACATAAATATTCTCTAATTGATGAACGTAAAACTGCTAAGCCATCTGCACTTCTAGAATAAGGTGTTGGTCCAGCACCTTTCAGTTGCAGAGTTTTCCCGCCTAAAGGAGTTTCAATTTCTGCAATATTAATAGCTCTCCCATCACCAAGTTGTCCGGCCCAATGCCCAAATTGGTGACCTCCATAACACATCGCATAAGGCCTTTGGTTGGGATAATCTTTCTGCCCACTAAATACTTCCTGCGCCTCTTCTTTCGAAAAATTCAAACCTAATTCATTCGCGAACTTTGTATTGTACTGTACCAAGCATGGTTGTTCAGGTTGTAAGGGTTGCACCCATGAAAAACAAGCGTCACTCACTTTGCGAATGTCGTTGGTCGTTTTTATATCTGCAGGTAATACTTGTGAAAAGAATTTCGTGTTTGTCATATAATATTGTCTCTACTACAAAGCTAAAGCTTATCTGCTAGAAAGAAAGGAAAATAGCGGCGAAACAAAAAAGCTGACTCCTGGTTAACAAGAGTCAGCTCAAAAGCAATTGAGTACATTTCACAGATTAAACGTTCTGCAAGCGTACTGGTATACTAAAGACGCTTCACACCCTAATATTGTTGCATGAACTTTGAATTCTTTTTTATAAATGAGAGCTGATGTCTTTAGCGATGGTAAAAGAAAAGGTTGATCCTTTACCTAGTTCAGATTCCACCCAAATTTCCCCGGCATGTAACTCCACTACACGTTTACTTTGTGCTAGTCCTATCCCAAGTCCTTCATATCTCCCTCTACCATGTAATCGAGAAAATAACTCAAAAATCTTTTGTTGGTTTTTTTCCTCAATACCAATACCGTTATCGGCTATTTTGAATAAATAGTAATCCCCTTGATCTTCACAGCTCACGTTAATCACGGGATGTTCATTTTCTTTGGAATACTTTATAGCATTACTCACCATGTTTTGTAAAAGCAATCTAAGTTCCAAGGGGTATGCCGTAAACACAGGCATTTTCCCTATGTTTAATTTGGCTTTATTATCTTTTATATACTGATGTAAATCGCGCTTAATTACCCGAAACAATTCATTAACATCAACGGTTTCGGGTGGGCTGTTGTAACCAATCTTTCCTTGAATTTGCAATTGATTCACCAGTTCATCCATTCTCTTCGCCGAATCTTTGATATAGGTAATAATTTGTTTGCCTCTATCATCTAAACCTTCGCTATACTTATCCTCAAAAATTTGAGTTAAACTAACCACTGAGCGAATTGGTTCTTTCAAATCATGAGAAACCAACGAAGTGTACTGCTCTAATAAATCGTTTTTGTCTTTCAAACTTTTCGTTTGAGAGCTTATCCCTCTTTGTAAATCTTCATTATAGGTTTTCAACTTTTGCTCCGACTTCTTTAAGCTTTTAAATATTTTGTCTTGCGAAAGAAATACAAACCAAAAAGCCACCACAAATGCTAAAAATCTCAATACGTGCCACGTCCACCAAGAAAAATCCCATACTTCTGACTGCTCAAACATCAAAGCTGCCATACCAAAAAGTGCGCAGTGAAGAAAAAACAGAAGGTCGTCTGTATTCCTTGTTTTACTATACGTCAAAATAAAACGCACCGATGATAAGAGTAAAAATATTCCACCCAATAAGTTCAATAGAATGGAAGTAATGGTAAACTTTCCTTCCTCCACCATAAGCGGAATTGCATCTACGTAGTAATAGGAAAGTCCTCCAATAACACAGGCAGCAAGCATTACAATGATCAAAAACTTATAATTCAACTTTTGATCTATGCGAAGAGGTAACCAGATGGAAAGAAAAAGTAAACCTCCCAAGAATGTAGCTAAACTATGAAACCATACAAATAGATTCCCCACCTCAGTAAGCGCATGAAAGGAATCAAACATGGCCATCAATATAAGCGCACCTGCAATACGTGCAGCGTACAAAGGGCCAATTCCGGCTTTACTCAAAGTGTAAATCCAATACGCTACAATGATTGCTAAAGATGACCCTGCGACCTCAATGGCCGTATGTACGGTTTCCATCACCCAAAACTTATCTTCATAAAATGAAGTAGCCAACCACCAGCCTATAATGTGTAATATTAAACTCACACCAATGATCGCCCATAAAACTTTAATATTATTCAAAAAAGTCTTTGGTCTTTCTACCGATGAGCCTGTTTTCAAGTTCGACAAACTATACGTATTTGATTAATCCTTCGCCACTTCACTCAAAGTTCTTTGCCTTGAGAGAAGACGAATTTAAGGAATTCAAGCCTTCGAATTGAATAAAATATTGAAATTTCTGATACTAAATCGGATTGCTAATCTCTGCCCAAACTTCCTTCCCTAGTCGAGGAGTAATGGAATCATTGGCTTTTTTGAATTCAACCTGTTGAAAAGCAGTTGAAAATAATTGATGGTAATCGTCGCTACAACCTCCAAAGGGCGGACCTTGCTTTTCAAACTCCGTATCAAAAAACAACCCAACTAACTTCCCCTCTGGCTTTATTAGCTCTTTCATTTTAGCCACATATTTCGGGCGCCATGTAGGATCGATAGCACAAAAGAAGGTTTGTTCTATAATTAAATCGAATTGCTGGTTTACGGCAAAAAAATCTCCTGTAATCAAATGCTTTTCAGGAAAATCGGGTACTCTTTCTTTAAAAGCCTCTATTGCACTTTGGGCAAAATCTAACACATATACATTTTTAAAACCTAATCTATGTGCATACTCTGCCTCATGAGCCCTACCTGCACCAGGAAATAAAATTTTCACATCCTTATTTTCTAAAGCATCTAAATAATTTTTAATGGGTGTAGAAACATTTCCAATGTCCCAACCTGTCTGATTTTCCTGATACCTGTTTTCCCAATATTGCGCGTCTAACATGTCCTTTTCTTTTCCTACAAAGTTAAAAAGGCAAGCTAATATTTATGTAACCTAAGTTGCCGTTTTCAAAAATTCACCTCCTTTTATTTTGTGGTCAATAATTAACATCGTAATATTGCAATATATAATTATGGGACTTACAAAAACAGATTTATTTACAGAAGAGCAAAACGAAATTGCAAACATGGCCAAAGTATTGGCTCACCCTGCTCGTATAGCCATTCTTCAGTATTTAATAAAAAGTGAACAGTGCATTAACTCTCACTTAGTAGATGAATTGGGATTAGCACAAGCAACCATTTCTCAGCATTTAAAAGAGTTAAAAAACATAGGACTCATCCAAGGAAACATAGAAGGTAAAGCCATGAATTACTGTATCAATACAGAAAATTGGAATGCTTTCAAAAACGCTCTTGGGTTCTTTTTCGAGAGTATAGAAACTAAAAAGTGCTGTTAAAAAAATTTGTCGGCACTCCTCATAATATTGCAATATAAAAGATATGAAATTACAAGAATTCAGAGCCTTATTAGGCACAAAAGAAAGATTAGGATTTGAACTACCTAACGGAGAATTGGTACCTGCTCACTTCCACGTAACAGAAGTTGGTAAAGTAGTAAAAAGCTTTATCGATTGCGGTGGAGTATTAAGAGACGAAACTGTGGTAAACTTCCAGTTGTGGGAGGCCGACGATTACGATCACCGTTTGCACCCAGAGAAATTAATTAACATCATTGATTTGGCAGTGGAGAAGTTAGGCTTACCTAACGCTGAAATAGAAGTAGAATACCAAGCGGGTACTATCGGTAAATTTGGAATTGAAACAAAAGGTGAAAACTTTGCCTTAACCAACAAATTAACCAACTGTTTGGCACCAGATAAGTGCGGAATTCCTGCATCTAAGCCAAAAATGAGCTTACAAGATTTAACGGCAACTAAAGAAGAAGCTTCTAGCTGTTGTTCACCAAGTTCTGGATGTTGTTAAAATCGTAAAAGATGTTTGAGAAAATAAAACAACTCATCAAAAACATAGAAAACAAGGAGGTCAAAAGTACAGACCTCCTTGACTTTTTACATACGCACAACACAGTAGAAAACCAACTCGTTTTTGTGTGTACTCACAATTCTAGAAGATCGCAATTGGGGCAAGTTTGGGCGCATGTTTTGGCGCATCATTTCCAGCTAAATATCAAAAGCTATTCTGCCGGAACTGAAGTTACCGAATGTAACCCGAGAACGATAGCAACTCTAAAAGCACAAGGATTCCAAATTCAAGCAGAAGAAGGTGAAAATCCTCTTTACAAAGTGTTTTTCGCTGAAGGTGTAGCTCCTATTGAATTATGGTCGAAAACCATAGACGATGACAGCCTACCCAAAGAAAACTTTGTAGCGCTTATGACCTGTGATCATGCAGATGAAAACTGTCCGTTTATTCCTGGAGCTTTGGCACGTATACCTTACCGTTACGAAGATCCTAAAGCTTTTGACGACACAGATTTAGAAGCAAAAATGTACCAAGAACGCAGTTTAGAAATCGCCCAAGACCTCCACACAATTTTCTCTCAACTTTCAAAGCAATAAAATGGAAGCTAAAATCGGATTTTTCGAAAAAAACTTAACCCTATGGGTAGCCATTTGTATAGTGGCAGGTGTAACACTCGGACATTTTTTCCAAGACGCCATCACTCCTATCGCTGAATTCAATATATCTACAGTAAACATCCCCGTAGCTATCTTAGTTTGGTTAATGATTTACCCCATGATGGTGCAAATCGACTTTGCGCAACTGGGGAGAGTAAACGAACACGTAAGGGGGTTGGGACTTACAGCCACAGTAAATTGGCTTATAAAACCCATCTCAATGGCTTTGGTGTCTTACTTTTTCTTTCATATAGTTTTCAATAATTGGTTGAGTCCAGAATTGGCTAATGAATACTTGGCGGGAGCTATCTTATTAGGTGCAGCTCCTTGTACAGCTATGGTTTTTGTTTGGTCTTACCTCACGAAAGGAAACGCCAATTACACCTTGGTACAAGTCGCACTGAACGATTTAATCCTTTTAGTCCTTTTCATTCCCATTGTAAGTTTTCTCTTTTACCTTTTTGGTATAGAGTTTACAAACACGGAAGGACAAGCACTAGACATTCCTTACGATGCCTTGTTTAGTTCTGTATTCATTTTTGTGGTATTGCCTTTGACTGCAGGATATTTCAGTCACAAAAGACTCATCAAGAAACGCGGTAAAGAATGGTTTGAGAATAAATTCTTAAAAGCCTTAAAACCACTTTCTATAGTCGCTCTTTTGGCTACTTTGGTATTGATTTTTGCCTTCCAAGGAGATAAAATCGTTAACGATCCATTTGCAATATTATTAATCGCCGTGCCTTTGGCTATTCAAACGTACTTCATCTTTTTCGCCAGTTGGTTTACGGGTAAATTCTTAAAACTTCCCCACCAAATTTGTGCTCCTTCCGCGCTTATCGGAAGCAGTAATTTCTTCGAATTAGCCGTGGCCGTGGCCATTTCTATTTTCGGTTTAAATTCAGGTGCAACCTTGGCAACGGTGGTAGGTGTACTCATCGAAGTTCCGGTAATGTTGAGCTTGGTAAGAATTGCGAACAAACACAAATATTAAGGACTTTTTTTTAGGCAAACAGCCGCGCTATCCATTTTAGTCGGTTTACCCTTAAAAACAAAACATAAAAACCCGCAGCTTCTAATGTCGCTGCGGGTTTTATTGTTTTATATCTTTTAAGTGCAGCACCTCGCTGCCATTACTATCGCTGTTTGAATTGAGTTATGCTTGTTCCAACTCTATCACCGTAATTTCAGGTAATATTCCTACTCTACCTGCAAAACCTAGGAATCCAAATCCGCGGTTCACGTAAAGATTTTGTTCTCCTTCCGTATAAAGTCCTGCCCATTGTTTGTAGATGTATTTAGACGGACTCCATTTGAAATCACCTATTTCTACCCCCATTTGTGTTCCGTGCGTGTGACCCGACAAAGTCAAGTGTACCTTCTTAGGGAAATCTTTTATTTGCGCATCCCAGTGCGTTGGATCGTGCGACATTAAAATGTTAAACTCTCCGTCATTTACACCTTCGTAAGCCTTATGAATATCACCGCGTTGTATAAAACCTGTCCCCCAGTTTTCTACTCCAACCAATTTAATTTGTTCGCCGTCTTTGCTGAGGGTAACATTTCTGTTGTGTAACATTTCAAAACCAGCATCTTGGTGATTCTTACTTACATCTATCACACTTTGCTGAACAATGGCTTGATCTGCCCTTCCACGCCCATGTATAGCATAATCGTGATTTCCGAGTACGGCATACTTACCAAAAGGAGCACTAAGATTCTTCAATAAATGATTGTAAGGCAAGATCTCCTTAGCGTCAGAATTCACAATATCACCGGTAAAAAGGATCAAATCAGCATTTTGCTCTTGCATTAAATCTACTCCCCTTTTCACACTTTCCAAGGAGTCAAAAGAACCCGAGTGAAAATCAGAAAACTGTACAATTTTAAATCCGTGAAAAGCTTTGGGCAAGTCTTTCGCGGCAAGTTTTACCTTGTGAATTTTGTAGGCATATTTCCCTTTGGTTATTCCATATAAAAAAGAAGCAAAAGGTATCGCAGCTAAACCTAACCCCGCCATTTTAATGAACCTTCTACGTTCCGTTACCAGTTCTACAGTTTCTTTACGCGTAAACTTCTCACCTATCCAATTAAAGAAAATCAAAACATCATCTAAAAAGAATACCGCACTCATTAAAAGTTCTACGATTGTAAACGTAAACATCAAAGCACTAAAGAAATTACTCCAAAAACTAGGAGCACCTCCTTGAGTAAACAATCTGTAAAACACTGCTACACCAATGAAAAACACCAGCGCCGAAACGGCAAAATAAGATCGTGTAAACCAAAGCGATAAACTCGCTTGATACATTCCTCTATAAACGTAGAGCTTTAATAAAAAAAGCAATACTAATATTATTGTAATCACAACCCCAACCGACATTTTCACTTGATAAATTTTGGTAGCTGAAAATTAGTGCAATTTGAAAGAACCTAGATGTTTGTGCACGACATAAAACAAAAAAGTCACCCCAAACGGAGTGACTTTTATATCTTTTACTTGCTCTGTACTTAAAACTTATCGTTCCAAGGAGGAAGTTCATTGTGCATGTCAAAATACTCTTGCATCACTCTTCCCTTTACAAAGTTCGGTATATCAAAAAATTCTTTATCCGAAGTTACAAACCAATACACGCGGTAAGAATCTGCATTATTTTTTGCAAACTGTTCTTCAAACACCTCTTGCATATCACAAGCTGCATTTTTTTTGTTGAACAAACTTTTCAAGGTGTTTTTTCCATAACTCCCTTGTTTATCTACTTCTCCGGAAGAGGCGATAAAAACAAAATTCTCTTTTCCACCTACAATACTGTAAACAGAAATTACTCCAGGTTCATTGGGTAGGTCATCTACAACTACATCTAGATCATCAAAATCATGCAAGTCAAATTCACCTTGCTCAACGTAGTTTTCTAATTCTTCAATCATTTTTTACTTCTAAATTTGTTTCGAAAATACTAAAAAAGTATTTGCATCAAACAAATATTTACGATTTGATTATTTCTTAACGTACTGAGTCAGAATTACTATGCGTTGTCCTTCTACCTTACCCTCAATATGCTCCGGGTTATCTTGTACCAGCGTAATATTTCTTACTGCTGTTCCACGTTTTGCTGTAAAACCACCCCCTTTAACTTTCAAGTCTTTGATCAATACAACAGAGTCACCATTTTCTAAAACAGCACCATTACTATCCACGTGTTTCACTGCATTTTCATCCTCAACACCTTCTTTGGCCCAAGTCAATACATCATCTTCTAGGTAAATCATGTCAATCAAATCCATTGGCCAACCTTCACCTTTCAATTGGTGTAACATGCGGTAAGCTATTACCTTCACGGCATCTACTTCGCTCCACATGGCATCATTCAAACATCTCCAGTGATTACCATCCACTTCTGCTGCACCTGTTAATTGATCATTACAAGTAGAACATAGGTGAACATTTCCATTAATATCATTGGCATCTTTCGGTGCAACAGTATATATAGCAGTAGCTTCAGCTCCACAAATCTCACAGTTTCCGTTGCTGCGCTTTGTTAATTCTTTTTTCATGATAGTGCGTGTGTTTTTTTGCAAAGAAAGTAAATCTTTGAGCGAATTACCAGTTTCACCTCACTCTTAGCATTTTAAAACGCAAAGTATCATCGTCTCCATACACTAACGCACCTATAGAATCTGCACTGATTTTGTAATGAATATACTTTGGAAAACTATTGTCTAAATTTTCTGCTAGGAACTCCTTTTCTGAAAAATAATTGATCTTAAAACTCGTCGGATCTGGATTTACATCTTCAACTAAATAGAAAAGTTCACCCTCAATTTCTTTCAATTCCAAATGCTCCGTAAAAACCAACCTCCCCTCTCTAAAGCGTTGACCTTCACCTAAAAACTGATTTCCTTTCTCATACCACTTCTCTTTAAAAAAGAGTTCTCCTTGGTCATTTCTTATTTCCCAAGTCCCCGAAAGGTTTTCTTTTAATTGTGTCAATGGAGCATTCTCACAGCTCATCAAAACGAACACAAGAAAGGTATAAAGTAAAGCGCGCATTTTATTTTAAAGATATATAAAAGCGCTTAAGTAAACACTTTCTAAATCCTACTAGTTTAGACCCATTACAAATTACAGCGAACATAGTCTAACTGAGCTTTGAGCATATTTCTGGTGTAGTATAATTCGATTAATTTAATTCTCGCCGCTAACAAATTCTGATCTCTGGTATTGATTAAAAATTGAGAAGATTCGCCGGCATCAAAAAGGCTCTGTTCCGCATCCAACAAAGATTGATACATTTCTACAGCACGCTCTTGCACAGCTATCTGCTGGATGGTATTGTTCAATGAATTTTGTACACTTTCAATTTTGTAAGACAACTGCGTTTTTTTCAACAACAGCTTACTTTCTTGTGTCTCCAGTTTAATTTCATTCAGCTTTACATTGGCTCTTTCCTTTCGCGTGAAGATAGGATAAGCAAAGGTCGCCCCCCACTTATAATTATTCAAGGTGTAATCCTGAAGAATTCCATTTCCGGTTTGATCACCCAAGGCATTATACTTCACTTCAAATTTTGGCTTTAACGCTTCCCTTTTCATGCGGGTATCTATCATCACACCTCTAATGTCATTCTGAAACAGCAAGATTTCCGGATGCGTGTCAACGGTATTTTCTAGGTCTACCAGAGCAGGTTGTGCCACAGAATTTAACGCTGGGACTTGTAAACTATCCACCTCTAAAGGCAAAAATCCATCTTGCCACAAGTAGGTGTTTAACCAAATACGTTTGTTGGTGAGTTCCACTTCTGCCTGCATAAATTTCAGCTTTCTATCTTGTACCTGAATACTCGCCTTAAGCGTATCAACGGCGGGAATATCTCCATATTTAACGCTCTCTCTTAAATTGATTAACCTTACCTGAACCAAAGATAGATTGTCTTCCAATAAATTGCGTTTTGTATAGGCTTTGTACCAATCAAAATAGGCCTGAGCAGCTTGTAGCTTTAACTCATTGAGCATTAACTTTTGTTCCTGAACCGTATTTTGTTGCATTAACTTGGCCTGTTTCAAATCCGCTCTTCGCTGATCTATAAACAAACCTTGCCCTAAGTTGACAGCAATCCCGGCATTCCACAGTCCTAAATCGGGCGTATAACTTTCTTCATTTAAGCGGTACCCCATGTTATTGTCATACCCTGCCATTAACTCAATACCAAACCAAGTAGGAACCTTTAACCCACCGTGCAAATAACTATAATACTGTTTGCCATCGTAGTATTTTTGTTGGGCATCTCCCAACAGTTTTGGATCAAAGCCACCTCTCCCTTTTTGCAAATAAGCATCACCACTTTCCAACTTTAATTGCGCCTGATAGGCCATTGGATGATGTTGCATGACAACATTCATATACTCCTCATAACTGAAGGTATTTGAGCTATCTTGAAGTTGAGTTTGCGCCACCAGCAAAAAAGGAAACAACAAACCAATACATATTAATTGCTTCATTTTTTCGCTTTTTTATCTTTTTGTTCTTTGGCTTTGTAATATTCTGGTGGGAAGCCATTCACATTACGCCAGAGTTCGTACCAAACAGGAACGTCTCCTAATAAAATTAAATTGGATGCTCCAGAACCTACTCTAAGTGCATCTGGCCAAGGAATCTTATCGGGGTCTTGCATCACTAACACCCTATATTTTCCATTGGAAGAAATAAATTGATCGATAGCGTATATCTTCCCACTATAGGTACCGTGCGATGCATTGGGCCATCCTGAGAAAATAATCGCAGGCCAACCATCAAACTGTATACGCACCTCCTCGCTGACCTGAATCAAAGGTAAATCAATAGGCTCTACATAGAGTTCTAAGGCCAATTCATAATCCATAGGCATGAAAGAAAGAATTTCTTCCCCTTCCTTAATGATTTCTCCTATCCCGTAGGTAGCCGTTTTAGTGATGTAACCATTTTGAGGAGCGGTAATGAAGTACAATCCATTTCTAAATTGATAATTACTGTAGGTATTTTCTAATTTATTTACACTTCCCTCTGCCTCATTTTGTTGAGTTAAGGTAGAAATTCGTTCTGATTGCAACTTGTTCAAATCACTTTGAAACTTTACTTGTATGTTGTTCAAATTGATACGAAGATTCGTTACTTCATTTTTTGCATTTAACCATTTGTTCCTTGCAGATAAGGCATAGGCTTGCGTCTGTTGAAGTTTTAATTTTCTTTGTTCAAAATCGTATTTAGACTTTAACCCTTGACGGTACAAACTATCCATACGATTGAATTGCTGCTGCGCAATTGCATAATTCGTTGCTTCTGCCGTGGCGTTAATACTATCGTTTTGCACCTTCAAAATGGCCTGTTGCAACTTGTTTTCCGCTTGTGACAAACTCAAATCTCTTTGCGCCTTTAGCACTGCCATTTGCTGATCAATCAACTTAACTTTATCGCCATAGTTAGTAGCAGATTTCTTTTTAAGATCTACTTGGTTTTTTGTACGATTTAATAATTTTTCATCGAAGTAAGCATCTTTAATTTCTTTAATTTTCAAGATGGTATCACCTTTCGATACAAAATCACCCTCTTGTACAAACCATGTTTCTACCTGACCTCCGATCACAGAATTCAATCGCTGTGGTCTATGCTCTGGTTTTAAAGTTGTGACAAACCCTTCAGATCTTATGGTTTGTGTCCACGGTAAAAAAGAGGTGATGATTACAACAATAAACAAAGACAAAAGTATACTTCTAAGTACTTTACTCGTTGTTTTCGCCTCTACGTTAACCAAAGTAGAATAATTCCCTTTTCTAACGTGCTTATATACTTTGTTATGAGAAATATTTAACATCTTACTTCAGGTCTTTAATTGATTTATCCTTCACTTCTAGAACGCGATCCATCATACTTCTAATTTCTATAGAATTAGAAACCATAATCAAGGTCCAACCATTTTCTTTGTTGGTTAAAAACTTTACAATTTCTAACTTCTCCGCTTCACCCATTGAAGAAAACACATCCTTCAACAAGAGTAATTTCGGACGATCTACTATCGTTCTAGCCAATAATAATTTATCTACAACACCTTTAGAAAATTGTTTGCCCTGCGGAGATATTTGCGTAGACAATCCATCCGGCAAGGATTTTATATAACGCGTTAAGCCCACATTCTTCAATGCCCACTTCACATTTTCCATGGTCGCTCTATCCCTACCCATTGTAATGTTTTCCAAAACTGTACCCTCAAACAAAGTTTCGTTTAAGAATAAAGCCCCCATAGATTCTCTTAACTTTTGTGGATTGTAATTACGCGCAGGTAATTCATTCAATATCAAACTACCTTGGATAGGAAGGTAAAGATTGGATATCAAATACAACAATGTAGATTTCCCCTCATTAGAAGCCCCCGTTAACAATACGTTGGAACCTCCTTCGATGCGAAGGTTTAGGTTTTTAATCACCAACTCCTTTTCATAAGGGTAAGAAAAAGATACATCCTTTACTTCCACGGACATTCCTCCTTCACATTCCTCCTCTTCAACGCTCATCCCGATGTTTGATTCTAACTCTAAATCTGTCACCTGAGCTATCTTTTCAATAGAAGCCAATAGGTCATAAATAGTCTCTAAACTTTGGATAATTTTCTCTACAGATCCCATTACCAAAAGAATAATGATTTCTGCCGCAACGAATTCTCCAATATTCATTTGCTGTTCCATTACTAAAACAGAACCAACGATTAACAAACCTGCAGCTACCAACACCTTAAAGGCTACCATGAGTATGTATTGCAACTTTAAAATTCTAAAGTGCTGATCTCTCGAATCGATATACTCTTCGGTGTAATTATTCACCCTACGCATAGGTAACTCTGCATTACCGGCCAATTTAAAACCTATACTCGAGCGCGCCATCTCTTCTAACCAGTGCACTACGGTATATTTGTGTTTAGATTCTGTTAAACTTGTTGATAAGCCTTTTGCACTTGTTAATTTAAAAATGGCGTACACTAAAACTACCAACACCATACTATAAACAATAAAGAAGGGATGGTATAAACACAAGAGTATTAAACCAAATATAGTTTGAATAGATGCCGTAGAGAAATCAATCAATACTTTAGAAAGTCCCTTTTGAACAGCTACCACATCGAAAAACCTGTTCATCAATTCAGGTGCATAATGTCTATAAATTGCCTCAAGTTTTACGCGAGGCACACGGTAGGCAAACTCAAAAGCGGCTCTTGTAAAAATCTTTTGTTGCAAATTCTCTGTAATCTTTAATTGATTAATTTGAAGAATTCCAGAAAAGATAATCCCCAGTATTACAAAAGAGACAAGTACAACCCAGGAAGTGGTCATTTGCCCCCCTTGTATTAAGTTGATTATTGCTTGTATACCAACAGGCAGAGACAAACTCACCAACCCATTAAAGAAGGCGTAAACGTAAATATTTCTTATTTCTTTCCCATCAGGTTTTAACAATAACCAAAATCTGTTGATGGGACTCAAAGTTCTCTTCATAGTATGTTTCAAAAGTTAAATTTAGGGCAGGCGGGATCAGGCTTTAATGCAAATTAAAGCTCTGGAGGTGGTGTAGTGGGCAAGTAATTCATACTATTGGGTAGTAACAGTGCCATTTCTTTCATCGCTTGTTCATCGCCTTCGAATACAGCGGGAATTGCAAGCGTATTTTCACTAAAGAGTTCCTCCTCCAAATCAAACGACGGGATTTCTTCACCATCCACATCTTCTCCTGTTTGTTCTATTAAAAAGCTAAGCTTTCCATCTTCGGAAACGGTGGTGAAGCCTATATTTAAGAAAATAAAAAAGCCCATGAACAACAGAATGAATCCACTGCGCAATAAAAATCTGTATGTCAAATCTTCTTTTCTCAAGCTTCTATTTCTTTAAATACGAGGTCTAAATAAAAATCACTAATCGCATCCTCCCCTTCAATCACATCGGTAAGTTTGGGCAAATGCTCTGCAAAATAACGTTGATGTTGAGCTCCTCCGATAACCGTGGAAACCAACATGTGTGGATACTTGAAGTTTGGATTCACATCCAACACCAAATCTGCCACACCTTGTACAACATCTTTGTATTGCTTAAAATAGCCCATTTCATTTTCATGGTCAACCGCTTTGCTAAAATAAGCTTTCCCTGATTCCGAAATAACTATGCGTTGAAGTTTTTCTTCATCAACTTGAGAGAACGTTGTATCAATTACAGTTTTTTCTACTAAAACTTTCAAGGCTTTTTTCAGTCGCTCTCTCGGGTCTTCCACGTTTGTGGTCGCCAAAATTAACCTGTACTCTTGCCAACCCCAATACCAAAGTATAAGGTAAACCAATAAATTATGCTTTGAGGTAAAATATCGATAGATGGATGCTTCCGTGGATGAAATGGCCTTGGCTAATTTTTTAAATGTGAAATCTTCAAATCCCTTTTCATCTATCATATCAATAGCACCTGAGACAATTTTCTTCCCCAGAGCTGACGAATCAGGCTGTTTTAAATAAACCTTTTCGCTAACTTGAATTGATATTTTTCCTTTAAAGCCTTCCATATTAATTATACGAGCACTTACAAATATAATAGTATTACTATCATTTTGTATTAAAAAACTATTAAATCTATTTTTAAGTCGTTAATTGACAAAGCATGATAGACTTCAAAAAATACAAACTGTTCCCCCATTAGGTCAAAAGAGAAATTTGTAAAATTCACAGATAGGACTCCAACTATATTGAAAACATCCTTTTTTACACCTTCAAAAAAAATTTACCTTAGAAACGCAAACTATAAAACATTAAAATGAAGAACTTCTACTTAACATTGCTTACACTAGTCTTATCAATTACCACTAACGCTCAAGACTTTATATACCCAATTGAACAACACTGGGTAGCTACCGTACAAAACCCAAATTTCGAAGGCTATGATATTGACATCAATACACCTTCTCCCGAAGCTATTCAATATAATTGGGAATTAGTTTCGAACACACTTCCGGCATCTTGGAGTTATTCTTTATGCGATTATGGAGGTTGTGCTGTTGGGATTCCAGCAAGCGGATCTATGTCACCTATAACCCAATCTGAAGCTCAAAACGGTGTAACCGGATGGTTTAAATTGAATTTAACCACGGGTTCAAATGCGGGATCGGGTAAAGTAGAAATTTATGTATACGATGCCAATGATCCAACGCGAGGAGATACTGTATCATGGGAAATTTCTTGGGATCCTCAAACCGCTAGCGTTGACCAGACAGATTTAGTTGACTTTTCTATTTTCCCTAACCCAACAAATGACAAATTCTCCATTAAAGGTAAAGGTACTTATACTGCCCAGGTTTTTAACAGTCTAGGTGAAGAGGTTTTATTCATTGAAGGAAATGAAGAATCTTTGGTAGATGTTTCAACTTTAAAAAAGGGAGTATACATCGTCGCTATTAAAACATCAGACAACGAAGTAATATCAAAAAGATTAGTGATTAAATAATTCTGTTTATGAATATTAATAAGCTTGCGAAGAGTCTAGTACTCTTCGCTTTTTGCATTGTGGGCTTCCAACAATCCTATGCTGCTGTAATCGAGGATACTTTATATATTAATAGAGGTGAAATGACCACTGTTGATAACACGAACATTCCATATTTTGCATTTAACTCTTCCTCCGTTTTTTCAAATGAAAACGAACGATTGATAATGAACATGGGAGACCAAATGGTTTTGACAGTTATAAACACAGATAGCGTATCTCATGGCTTTGATATAAAGGACATATCCAATATAGCCACCCTAATTGCACCAGATGATACAGCCACTATTTCTTTTACTTATCAAGATTTTGGTGCACACATTTACTATGACCATAGTCTTTCGGAAGCCTACAGATATATGGGTTTAGGAGGAATGATTGTCGTAAAAAATCCTAGCTCTTCAGCAAGTAGTTTTTATTGGAACATGAAAGAGCATCAAAGTGCATACAACGAATCCTTAAATCAAGGTACATCCGTTGATTGGAATGCATACTACCCTGATTATTTCACCATTAACGGAAAAAGTAACCCTCACATCAACAACGATTCGAATGCTAGAGTTATCGGTAATATGGGAGATACAATCTTGATATACATGGTCAATACAGGACAGTCCTTACATTCAATCCACTTCCATGGATACCATTTAACGATAAAATCATCCACAAAATTCCCCAATCACGTAGGAAGATCTAAAGACAC
>NZ_JBVCPV010000039.1:0-18899 GCF_057456495.1 Lishizhenia sp.
CTAAAATAAGATCGGCGCCTACAACTTGTATAGCGCCTCCATTTCCTGCAACACCGTTAGTAAGTGTTAAATTGTTTAAAGTAAGTGTACCTGAGGTAACGTCGAAAATTCTATCTAATCCATCACCATCTATCGTTGTGGTACCAAAGATATTTCCATTGATGGTTAAGTTTTTATCTACCGTAATTTGACCATTTGCTAAAAGAATATTAGAAACTGTTAAATCTACCGAAAGAGTTGCTCCCGGAGAGGCAGCAGCTATTTGACTCCTCAATGTTCCCGCAGAGCCATCGTCTGCGCCGCTGGTTATTATTTGTCCAAAAGCTACCACCGAACCAAGGGTCAGCGATACTGAAAGGACCATAAATCGAAGCATGTAAAATGTTTTCATAGGTTCTAAAGTTTAAGTTTTTAAAACCTACGATAGAAATCTAATTCTGGATTTTTCAACCTCCAAAAAAACTCAACTTTGATTTTTACAAGCGCCTCATTTAGGGCTGAATAAAAGAGCTTTAAGTGTTAATCATTAATATTAGGCACAAAAAAAAGAGCCTATTAAGCTCTTTCAAATTATTTTTCTAATGATTACTTCAAACATTTAAAATAGTCGAAGGGTTCCTGACAGTCTAAACACTGGTAATGCGCTTTACAAGCTGTGGATCCAAATTGGCTCACCATTTTTGTGTTTTTAGAATCACATCTTGGACAAGGTACAACTACAGGATCTGAAAAGAGAACTGATTTATCTACCTCATCTTGTGGTGGAGCAATTCCATATTCTTTCAACTTACGTCTTCCATTTTCTGTCAACCAATCCGTAGTCCATGCCGGAGAAAGCACTGTTTCAACGGTAACGTTTTCTATTCCTTCATTTTTAAAGGTCTCACGTATATCTTCTTCGATAACTTGCATGGCCGGACAGCCTGAGTACGTAGGTGTAATGGTTACGGTAACTTCCTCCCCTTTTACCTCTACATTTCTAACCACGCCTAGATCGACGATAGTTAAAACAGGGACTTCTGGATCACTTACGTGCTCCAGAAGATCCCATATATATTCTTTTGTAATTGTCATACTGCAAATATTACCACTCCATTCCTGGATAAGCTCTTTGCATGTATTGCATTTCTGCCAAGAGATATCCAAGGTGCTCAGAGTGCAATCCTTTTCTTCCTCCGTCTAATTGCCATTTTGTTTCTGGCAAAGTTAATGTTGCTTCTTCAATCACACGTTTTACTAAGTCTTCCCAATCTGCTCTTAGATCTTCTAAACTTGTAATGATTCCTGCTTCAATTAACGTTTGGTTTACTTCATCCTCAAAGAAAATTTCTTGAGAGAATCTCCATAAATCATTCAATGAAGCTTGTACTCTTTCGTGCGACTCTTCTGTTCCATCTCCTAAACGAATTACCCATTCCGCACTGTGCTTCACGTGGTATTTTACTTCTTTCAAAGATTTCTCAGCAATGGCAGCTAATTGTTCATCAGAACTTTTTGTTAATGCTGCGTACATGAATTGCTGGTAAGCCGAGAATAAGAATTGACGAACAATTGTTGCTCCGAAATCACCGTTAGGCTGCTCACACAACAATAAATTCGTATAATCTCTTTCGTATCTCAAGTAAGCCAAATCATCTGCTGATCTATCTTTACCTTCAACTTTTCCAGCGTATTCTAATAATGTTGTAGCCTGCCCAACTAAATCTAATGCGATATTTGTTAAGGCTATGTCTTCCTCTAAAATAGGACCGTGACCACACCACTCTGATAATCGTTGCGAAACAATTAATGCATCGTCTCCCAAACGAAGGGTATATTTAAATAATGCTTCTTCTTTTGTCATGCTAAAAATCGTTTACATGTGCTCAATACCATCTGGTACTTCGTAAAAAGTTGGGTGACGATAAACTTTGCTATCTGCAGGTTCAAATAAGCTATCTGCATCTGCAGGATCTGAAGCAAAGATGTTTTTAGATTCTACAACCCAAATGCTCACACCTTCTGATCTTCTTGTGTAAACGTCTCTTGCATTTTCTACAGCCATAGTTTCGTCAGCTGCACGTAAACTTCCCACGTGTTTGTGGCTTAACCCTTGTTTACTTCTTATAAAAACCTCGTATAAAGGCCATTCTTTCTTTGTCATGTAAATTCTTTTAAGATGCTTTACGTTGAGCTTTCTTTGCTGCGTATGCATTCGCCGCTTCTCTTACCCAACTTCCGTTTTCTTTTGCTTTTCTTCTCGCTTCAACACGTTCTTTGTTACAGATTCCGTTACCTGAAACAACCTGCCAGAACTCATCCCAGTTAATTTCACCGAAATCGTAAGAACCTTTTTCTTCGTTCCACTTTAAGTCTGGATCTGGAATTGTAAGTCCAACCAACTCTGCTTGAGGAACTGTTACGTCCACAAACATTTGTCTTAATTCATCGTTAGAATTACGCTTAATTTTCCATTTCATCGATTGCTCAGAGTGTTGCGAATCTGCATCACTTGGTCCAAACATCATCAAGGCTGGCCACCAGAATCTATTTAATGAATCTTGTGCCATTGCTTTTTGCTCTGGAGTACCTTGTGCTAATTTCGTTACAATCTCGAAACCTTGTCTTTGGTGGAAAGACTCTTCCTTACAAACCCTTACCATCGCTCTGGCGTATGGTCCGTAAGAACATCTACACAAAGGAACTTGGTTCATAATGGCTGCACCATCTACTAACCAACCAATTGTTCCCATATCTGCCCACGTTAACGTTGGGTAATTAAAGATACTTGAGTACTTCGCTTTTCCAGTATGTAAATCATCTATAGTCTCTTCTCTATCTGCTCCCAAAGTTTCGGCTGCAGAATAAAGGTAAAGTCCGTGACCTGCTTCGTCTTGCACTTTGGCCAACAAAACAGCTTTTCTTCTCAAGTTCGGTGCACGAGTAATCCAGTTACCTTCTGGCAACATACCTACGATTTCCGAGTGCGCGTGCTGAGATATTTGACGAATCAAGGTTTTTCTGTAGGCATCTGGCATCCAATCTTTTGGTTCGATTCTGATGTCAGCGTCTATCTTCTCTTGAAATCGCTTCTCTAATTCTTCTATGTTAATTTCTTTCATGCTTATTTCCTTTGATTCTCTCAAAAAACAAGTTTTGATCGAATGATTTTATCAAAATAGCGGTTCACAAAGATACAAAAATTATGGCGCTTTTTGCGGACCTAGGGCCTTGAAAGCACCCTTCCTTCACGAGCATAACAAAACTCATCCGTTTTTGTTTACTTCAATCCTAGAATTTCATACAACTTCTTTTGAAGGATACTTAAGCAACAAACCATCTGTAAAAGCGCTCAAAACCAAGTAGAATAGAAAAAATATTCTGAATTTCATTTCTTTTTTTTAGTTAGAAAATCTTGTATAGAGCTTGTATAAAAGGTGACAAATATCAAAGCATTCCCCCCCCTGTAAATTGACGATTATCAACAGGGAGAACAGCATCTAAATTTTGTACTCAATTTGCGATATATGAGTAAAGTTGATAATTCTCAAAAAGGGAGCAATGCTCTATGTGATAAATATCAATAAAACTGCTTCACCACATCGTAGAATCCACACTATCTTCTCCTTCGATAAGCTGAAAATCAAGACATCCCTTTCTTTTAAGCTAATAAAAACGTATTCATGATAATAGTCAAGGATGGGGATTGTATGCTCTATTACTAGGCAAAAGTCGTTAATCTGTTTATTTTTGTGCAGTTATTAAGCAAAACATATGACTCCAAAATTTCATACTTTAAAAATAAGCGAAGTTAGACGTGAGACGGAAGATGCTGTATCTGTGGCATTTGAAGTACCTAGCGAATTAAAAGAAGACTACAATTACAAAGCTGGTCAATACCTTACTTTGAGAACAACAATAGACGGTGAAGATTTGAGAAGATCTTACTCTATTTGTACGAGTCCTTTAGACGATGAATTAAGAGTTGCTATCAAGGAAGTTCCTGAGGGAAAATTCTCTGGTTTTGCCAACAAAGTTTTGAAGTCGGGAGACGAACTACAAGTAATGACGCCAACAGGGCACTTTAAATTAGAGCCTTCTGCAGATCACGAGAAATCTTACGCATTGTTTGCTGCAGGAAGTGGAATTACTCCAATTTTAGCCATTGCCAAAACAATATTAAAGGCAGAACCTAAAAGTGATGTTACTTTATTTTACGGTAACAAAGGTTTCCACAGTATCATTTTTAGAGAAGAATTAGAAGCTTTGAAAAACTTGTACATGAACAACTTTAGAATTGTACATGTTTTAAGTAGAGAGAGCTTAGGAAATAAATTACAAAAAGGAAGAATTGATCAAGACAAGTGTATTAACTTGTACAATGCTTTCTTAAAAGATACAGATTTAGACGAGGTGTTTATCTGTGGACCAGAGCAAATGATTTTAGGGGTGAAAGACGCCATGAAAGAATTGAATGTTCCTTCAGATAAAGTTCACTACGAATTATTTACAACGCCAGGAATGGCAATGAACCAGGCGCCAGTAAAAGCTACGGCAAACGAGCCAAATGTATCTTCTATGGTACACATCATTTTGGATGGAGACCAGATAGACATCCCTCTAGATTCTACGGGAGATAACATTTTGGATGCCGCACAAAAAGCAGGTGCAGATTTACCTTTTGCTTGTAAAGGAGGTGTATGTTGTACATGTAAGGCTAAAATTATCGAAGGTGAAGCTGTAATGGATGTTAACTACGCTTTAGAAAAAGACGAAGTTGATGCTGGTTATATCTTAACTTGTCAATCTCACCCAACGAGTGAAAAGTTGGTTGTATCTTTTGACGATTAATTAGGACGACAATTATTATGGGATTATTTAAAGGTCTTTTTAAAAAAGACATTAAACCAAAGAAAAGAGGATTTCTATACGCAGAAGTTATAGATGTTGTTAGAGAAACAAAGGATACCGTTAAGGTAGTTCTTAGTTTAGATGCTAAGGATAAATTTGTAGTTTATCCAGGACAGCACATCAATATAGCTGTTGAAATCGATGGTAAAGAGTACAGAAGATCTTACTCTATCTGTAGCGGAAGAGGTGAAGAGTTGGCCATTGGTGTGAAAGAAATTACGGATGGTATTGTTTCTAAATACATGAACAACGATGTAAAAGTTGGAGATCATATTTGGATTACAAAAGCTGAAGGAAGTTTTAGAATTGCTCAGGAAAACAAGAACATAGTTGCCTTTGCAGCTGGAAGTGGTATTACACCTATTTTATCTTTTGCCAAGCATATCGCAGGTGTAGACGGTAAAATGGAATTGTTATACGCCAACAAAACAGAGGCTGACATCATTTTCAAAAAGGACATTGACGCCTTGAGTAAAAATGTAAATGCACATTACTACCTTACCCAAGAGGAGAAAGAAGGATATGGAAAAGGACGAATTAATAAAGAAGCCGTAAGTGCTTTTGTTAAGGCGAACTTAGATGTGTTAAAAGCAGATGGTTTTTACTTCTGTGGTCCGGAGGAAATGATTGCAGATGCACTTGAAGCGTTGAAAGTTTTTGGTGTAAGCGAAGATAAATTGCATTACGAATTATTTACAACTCCTACGCTATTGAAATCGCATGAAACGGAAGTGCATGCCGATTATAAAGGAGAAAGTAAGGTTACTGTAATTTTAGATGACGAGGAAACTCGCTTTACAATGAAATCTGATGGAGACACTTTGTTGTCTGAATTAGAAAGTGAAGGAGTTGACGCTCCTTACTCATGTAGAGGTGGTGTTTGTAGTACGTGTAAAGCGAAAGTATTGAAAGGTTCGGCCCACATGGATATGAACTACACGTTAACAGACGAAGAAATTGCTGAAGGTTACATTTTAACCTGTCAATCTCACCCGAATTCTGAAGAATTAATAGTGACGTACGATGACTAAGAATATAGTAATTCTAGGTTGTAGCAGAGGTATAGGTTTTGAAGCGGTTAAATTCATTTCTGAACATACAGATCACAACGTAATTACCCTTTCTCGAAACGTAAGTTCTTTAGAGGGGATGAAAAACGTAGATGCTTTTAGTTTTGACTTAAACAGTGAAAACGTACGCGAAGAATTATCTGCGATTCTTAAAAATTACAAAAGCCTGGATATACTCATTAACAATGCTGGAACCTTAGTAAACAAGCCATTTTTGGAGTTATCTCAGGAAGAAATTGCTACGAGCTACCAAACCAACATTGTTGGGATAATGGCTGCTACACAAGCTTTTGTTGAGCACGTAGGAGAAGGAGCTGCACACATTTTAAATATTTCATCTGTAGGTGGTATTCAAGGAAGTGTGAAATTTGCAGGACTTTCTGCTTACTCTACCTCTAAAGCTGCTTTGGTGAGTTTTACCGAATTATTTGCTGAGGAGTTTAAGGAAACTGAAATAGACATGAACTGTTTATGTTTAGGTGCAGTACAAACAGAAATGTTAGCTCAAGCCTTTCCTGGATATGAAGCTCCAATTAGTGCAGCGAAAATGGCCAAGTATATCGTAGAGTTTTCTTTAACAGGAAACGAGTACTACAAAGGAAAAATATTACCTGTATCTATGTCAACACCTTGATAAAGTACAGAAAAATAATAATAAAAAAGCGGCACTTTTTGAGGTGCCGCTTTTTTTATAACTGATTTCTATTGCTCAATAGTTTTTATAACTTTTCCAGCCTTGTCTTTAACATACCATGGGTAAATTGCATTTCCTTGTTCGTCGTAATTTTTGTAATAAAAATGGGTAAAAGGATAGGAATGTTCTACCACCTCACCAGTTAATACAACTTCTTGCTCATCATCTCCTACCTTATGATACAGTAATTTCCCGTTATAGCTGTATTTCAAATATTCAATTTCTTCATTTGCAGCATACACAATTTTTACAAAAATTTGATTGTTCCCAATATAATAATGTAGGTATTCTCCTTCCTTTTTATCATTCACAAAATTGGTAACGTCAATCAAATCTCCATGTTCATTATAACTATAACTTACCCCGTCTCGTTTTCCATTTCGCATAGTATAATCATATTGAATTAGAAAACTGTCCTTATCGTAGTAATGATGGTATTGTATTACTTTCCCATGAAGTGTATCATTTACGTAGTTCCCAACAGATCTAAGCATCATGGTATCTCTTTCATTTTTGTACAAATAAAACCAACTTTTACCGTTTGCCTTACCATTTTTCATTTCATAACACCAATCAAAGCCACTGCTCTGGTTTAAATATTTTTGTATTGGTGATTCCGCATAAGTTTTGAATACACTTAAAGTATCCTCGCCTACATATTCATGGGTTACAACAGCCGTTCTAAGTCCATTATTAAAAAGCCTTACAGAGTCTACTTTTCCTTGAGAAAAATGTGCAAATACTGAATCTACACTCCAGGAAAACTTGGACAACCCAGGTAGTGTATGAGTAGGGGTTGTATAAAATTCATTGAAAAAACCAACTCTCTCCACATTAGAGTTTTTATATACATGTGTTACGTAGCCCGTAAACACTTTTTTTCCTTTTCGCCATAAATTCTTTTTTAGGTAAAGTTGATTCAAAGTAAGGGTATCAACATTTGAGGCATTTTCTTTAGCGTTTACAGAAAACATCCCTCCAAGCAGTAGTAACAGTAGTAGTGTATTTTTCACATAACAAAAATAATAAAACCAACTAAAAATCTAAATCATTAAACTTAAAGCAGCAGTACCCTTAGATTAACTTTCTATAAACCTTTCGGTGCTCTCCACAATTTATATACCTTTAAACCTAACAAAATCTACACACATGGTAAAGAAAAATTCGAAGTTAGATAGATCTGCAAAATCCTTATTCATCGGTTTGGTCATTTGTCTCTTGCTCATTTACGGTGGAGATATTGTAATGCCTATTTTACTTTCTGGATTTGTAGCAACCCTATTAACTCCTTTGGCCAACACCTTTGAAAAATGGCATTTCCCCAGAGCTCTATCTTCTTTGGTTGCTGTTTTACTCGCCTTTACATTTATGCTAAGTGTGGTCACCTTAATTAGTGTAAAAAGTACAGATATAATAACCGATTTAGATTTAGTAAAAAAGGTAAATCAATTGGAGTTTTTAAATTCTAAAGACAGTTTTGATGCTGAAATGGATTCTCGATTAGGAGATTACAAAAGCATGGTTTACAGCAGTGTTGAAGGATTAAAAAACATGCTTTTACAAGCCGGTGAACAAGCGGCAACCAGTTTAAAAGACGCATTTATCTTCTTAGTCACCTTCCCTGTTTACCTTTTCTTCATGTTAATGTACCGCAGAAATATTGGTGATTTTATTTTAGAATATCTGAAAGGAACCAACATTAGCAACCCTCAGGATTTAATCCTAGATATGCAAAAAGTACTGCAGCAATACCTGAAAGGTTTAGCATTACTTATACTCATCATTAGCAGTTTAACTGGAATAGGACTCTTTTTCTTAGACATAAAACACGCCTTCATTATTGGAATAATTAGTGGTATTTTAACCTTAATTCCTTTTGCTGGAGTAATCATCAGTGCATTAATTCCTATAATCATAGCTTTGGCTACCAAAGACAGCATGTGGTATGCCGTGGGTGTTATTGCAGTATACGCGGTAGTTCAATTTTTGGAAGGAAACGTTATCACCCCCAAAGTCGTAGGAAATAGTATCAATATCAATCCTTTGGTGGTCATCGTAGGCTTAGTGATTATGGGTGCCCTTACAGGAATTATCGGTATGATTTTAACACTTCCGATCTTGGCTATATTGAAAGTGATCACCAACCACTATAGCGAATTAAGACCTTGGAAAATACTCATGCAGGACAAGGAATAGACACGGGAGTAATCTTCAAACTAATTTCCTAGGGAGAATCACCCTAAATGCTGGGGCAAAAACTTCCGATTCTCCCCTAAATTCATGGATTTACTACTTTTTTCTTGCTCTATTTCATTAAACTAATTTTCTTTGCGTTCGCGAATGGGGAACTACCTCCATTCCTTTGTTTTACACTCAATATTACGTATGAAGAAAAGTTTACTGCTATTAACGAGTCTTCTTTGCTTGAGCTATACTGGTTCAGCACAAGAAGAAGCTACAAATAGCTATTCGCCACGACCTTCTGTTGGACTTCAAGTAGGAAGTTTGGGAGCTGGTTTACAATTCACCTACCCTATTTCAAAAAGAATAGAATTAAGAGCTTCTGGAACCTTTTTACCTGAACTAGGTATGAGCTTTACAGGTACCTCTGGAGGTGCAGATGTTAGTTCTGACTATCGCTTCTCAACTGGTAGCGCTTCTTTAATTGGAACTTATGCTCCTTTTGCCAAACGTCCTGGGTTAAAAATTGCTGCTGGTGCGGTATATACAATAACTAAAATTAGTGCTGTTAACGCGTACTACCTGCCAGATTATGATGAAGATTTAGGAATTTTAGGCATTGAAATTACACCAGGATTACCCGTAAACCCTTACCTAGGAATCGTTCTTGGGAATGCTGGTAAAGCAAAATGGGTAAGCTATGCTTTTGAATTCGGCGCGATGTATCACGGAAAACCATCTGTTACAATGACCGGAGAAGGAAGAATAGCACCTACTGCAAATCCAAGCAATACGGCTGTTATTGAAAACAACATTTCAAGTTTTCAATTCTACCCCTATGCGAACTTTCAAATCAACTTCTTTTTAAAGAAGCAATAATTCAATCTAAGGAAAAGAAAAATGAAAAAGAATATAATTAAAGGATTGGCTTTCCTTGCATTACCAGCTTTACTTTTTGGTGCTTGTAAAAAAGTTGATATTACGGATGGTGTTGTTGAGGTATTTAACGTATCGTCTTCAAAAGCAAGTGTATCTTTTCAATTTGTAGATGCCAATACAGGGCAACTCTTGGATATGAATGGTAATGAAGATATTCAAATTCGCATTGGGGGTGCAAATGCTCAAGATGTTTCAGATAATTTTGGTGCCCAAAAATATGGTGCTGATTTGGGGTTATTATCACTTTCGATTGCTGAAAGTTTAATACCTTCTGAAAATACGCCGGTTGAATTTACCGTACACGCTACTGCCAATGGATACTTTCCATCAAGTACTGATGTTACCTTGATAGAAGAAGGTCATACCCATATTTCTGTAAGCATGGTTAGTGTAAACAATGCACCGCAAGATATTAAAGTGGCTACAGATTTAATTGCCGGAGTAGGATCTACAGGTGAAATTTCTTCTGATTTCTCTTTAATGCCTGCAGTATCTAATTCTGGAACTACGGCGGAAGTGAATATCTCTACTGGAACTAAATTAATGGACAAAAACGGAAATGCAGTTTCAGGGAATATAGATGTTGAACTTGCTTATGTTGACCCAAATGGTGAAAATGCTAGTTTAGTTTTACCGGGTGACTTGAACAGAGCTCAAATGGACAATGGAGAGTTTATGACTTTTAACACATTAGGAGCCGTTGCCATGGACATGTACGCAGGTACAAAAGAAGTTACCAACTTTGACACTCCAATTCAGATGACCATTAGCATTCCTAATGGAGCAACAAAGTTTGATGGATCTGCTATTGCGGCAGGAGATGATTTTGGTGTTTACAGTTACGATGAAGAAAATTCTAACTGGAAATTGGAAAGTACTGAAACCGTGAGCATGAACACAACTTCTGGTTTATTAGAAGTTACTTTTGATATGGCGCACTTATCTGCTTGGCAAGTTGCTGAAGGAGAAAAAACATCTTCAGGCTATGATTACAATATGGTAACGTTTAATTCTAACTGTCAGGATTATTACTTAAACACATCAGAGATCATTTGGGAGTATGTTGAAGAATCTGGAAGTGTTAGTCACAGACAAACTGCGAGCTTCCAATTTGGTTCTCCTATGAAAATTGTAAGTGTAATTAGTGCAAAAGCGAATTATGCCAATAACGTAACCTACAAATGGTACAAAAAAGGTAATCCTTCTGACTTTATTACTGCACCTGCAACTTACCAGGCAAACCCAACAGTAAATTTACCAGATGCATGGTGTGTAGCTGAAAATACTCCCTTTAAGATTTTACTTTCTACAAGTTGTCCGGACAACCCAAATAGAATTTACAAACCAAATTGCTTCGTTTTTGCTTTTGAAGAAGGAAAGTTTAACGAGTTTGGAGAATGGAAAATATTAGGACAAATGAAAGGTGGTGAAATAGAAACCTCTACTGGAGTTCTAGAAAAAGGAAAAGAATACACCATTGGATGTATTTATCAAGATAAGTTAGTATTCTTAACAGGTACCTTAGACAACTTTGATTTAGGTAAAGTTTTAGTGGATGGAAATGATATTGACTTGAGTAGACCTTTGACGAATGCAGAATGTTCTTATTTGAAGGGCTAATCTATATAAGTTGAAAAAAGTTAAGGAGTGAAGTTTATTCACTCCTTTTTTTATTTTTGAAAGAAAGAATCACCTTATGAGAACATGGTTTCAGTACGAATATGGATTTGTGAATATTGACGACACCAATATTTATTTAACGAATACAGGGAACTGGTCAGACATCAGAGTTCTTAAAGAATTGAATTATACCACCTCAAAAGCTCAGAATAAATCTGTAAAGGTTGGACTCATCATAATTACCCTATTCTTTACTTTATTAATTCTTTTCAATGTTCTCAGTGCTAAGTTTAGCTTGGGGTTATTTGCTTTATCTGTTATAGCCGTAATTTCCACTTATCGTTACATGCGCACAGAAATAGGAGCTCAGTTTAAAATTCCAACAAATAAATTGTTAAAGGTTGAACGTGAGGATAAAGATGCTGTGCTTACCTTTTTAAATTATATGAACGAGCCAACTACCCACGTTCTAAAAAATGTAAAAGAAAACCATTACGCCCTACTTATAGATCTTTGTTCTGGAGATAAAAACACAGTTGAACTCTGCCACAGATAGGAGTGGCAGCTTTGCTTTGGGGATATTTAGCAGGCCTTAACTATTGCATACGACCCGCGGAAGTATGCAAAGGTTTTAGGAATGCTTAATAGACCATAAGTAAACTATAACGGATAGCTGGACCCCAAATCCTTTTTGGGGGGGGGCAGCCTACTTCTTATCTTCTTCTTGCTCGTAACCTGGTGTTACATATTTAAATCGTTTTGGATCAAAAATGAATCGCAAGTACAATTGATCTGTAGCTTCTCTTTCTGGAAGTAAGTTTGGATTCTTTAATAAGCTATCCTTATTGTATTTCAACTTTGCTTTGTACAACCAAATATCTTGTGCAATGGATGCGCTTCCTTTTTGATACGTTGTTATATAAGCAGCCTCGTCTTCCTTTCCCAACTCAGAGAATAAAGGAAAACTCAATACTTTCAATAACCGCTTATCGGCATAGGCATAAACCGATCTATACATACCATTAAGAACGCGGTAATCTATGATAATATCTTCTTTAGCAGGCGATAGAATTTTCTTAAAGGATACTTCAAGGTCTTGGGTTATGTTTGCACCAATTCCGGCTGTCGTTACAAATTCATCTCTGGCAGCATCATATAGAAAAAGGTAGTTTTCGGGACTATTATATCCCATGTCTTTAAAATTCTTCATACTCCCTACGCGCTCTACTTTATCGAAGGCGTATTTTTCTCTTTGAAGTATGAAAACCTTATCTTTCAAGGTATCGGCATTAACATGGGCATCGTAGGAGAAGAACTTGTATTCTTCTGCTGCATTGATTCCCAATTTGTTTTCCATAAAGCGCTTTGCTCTCTCCTCCACACTTAACTTCTCGCTAGGGGTGTCTGTTTGTTGAGGCTTTGTTTCCGTAGAAGCATCTGTTCCACACCCCAATAAGATTGCTGAAAAAACTAATCCGATAACTGTACTCTTTTTCATGCTACAAGTATACTATTTATTCGATATTTCAAGACGATTCTTACGTTTGAAAATTTCATAAACCAACAAGCCTACTCCCAATAAAATGCATCCATAAAGCGCAGGTTTATTTCCATCGGATAGGACCGCAACCAAAAAACCGATCACTACCAATGCAAAAATGGATGGTATTACCGGGCCTAGTGGAATTCTAAAACTATAGTCTGCTTTATCTTTTACCTTTCTAAAATAAAAGACTCCTATGCCTGAGAGGAGTAAAAAGATCCATTCTATAAAAGTGACATAATTAATAAGGTTCTCAAAACTCCCCCAAAACACCAATAATACAGCGCTCCAAAATGACTGAACGAGTATAGCATTTGCTGGGGTATCATATTTTTTATGTCGTTTAGCTGTCCACTTAAAAAACACTTGATCTTTGGACATGGCGTAGTAAATTCTCGGTGCAGACATGGTGAAAATAAAAGCCGATCCAAAGGTGGAAACCACAATAAGCAGACTCACCAAAGTTCCTCCTCTACTCACAATTTTATTCATAGCATCTACAGCAGGCTTTGTACTATTCATTAAACCTTCGACACCCAAAACATTGATGTAGGTATAATTGCATAACCAGTAACAAAGGGTCACAAAAGCCACTCCGATAAGCATAGCCATAGGTACCGATCGTTTAGGATTCTTGGCATCTGCCGCTAAAAAAGAAGCGTGTTGAAATCCTCCAAACGACCACATTACTGGAATCATAGACAAGGCCACACCTATCCATAAATCTCCATTAGACTTGCGCGGTAAAGCTTCGGGAATTAATTCACCATTTTCTTTGTTTATAAAAAAGAGTCCGGCAGCAATCAACACAAATATTCCAAGGATTTTAAGCACGGAGAGGATATTGATAAATATTTCGCCAAGCTTTATACCTCGTACATGAATCAAAGTATTAAAGGCTATCATCAACAAAGCTATAAGTAGAACCTCTTGCTGAGAAAAAGGAGATCCCAGTAGCGTATTAAAATAAGAGGAACTTGCAATTACAAGTGCTGCAATGGAACCTGAGGTAATAACACTAAGTACTATCCATCCGTAGAGGAAGGCCATGCGCTTACCGTAGGTTTCCTTCAAAAAAACATATATTCCTCCTGCTTTTGGGAAGAGTCCTACCAATTCGCTGTAGGTGAGCGCTCCACAAAAAGCAACTCCACCACCAATTAGCCAGGCCCACAGGATAAAACTCTCCTCCCCGATGTAGCGTGCCACACTTTGAGGAGATAGAAAGATTCCGGATCCTATACAAGCACCGACCACCACCATGGTAAGGCCGAAAACACTAATTTTTCTGGTTGAGTTTTCTTTCAATTTTGCCATCACTTTAAAATTAAACAAATCCTGTATCCACGGATGAATATTGTAAAAATATAGCTGTTAAGTTTTACACATATTTCAAGGATTTGGTAGCCCTTGGTTTACAAGATTCTACTAAAGCTTAACTACAGGTTTATCAAAAGTATTTGTACGCCGCCCGTTAAATTCTTATTTTCGCTGGGGCAAAAAAACACATTCTTAAACTAAATAGATACTTATGCTTAAAATAGATATGCACACGCACATCATTCCGAAACATTTACCGGATTGGACGAAGAAGTTCGGATATGGTGATTTCATTTACCTTGACCACAAGGAAGAAGGAGTTGCCGACATGATGCAAGGTGGGCAATATTTTAGAACCATTAAAGAAAATTGCTGGAACGAAGAGGTGAGAATTCAGGAGTACAAAATGTTTGACACGCAAGTGCAAGTTGTTTGTACAATTCCGGTGATGTTCTCTTATTGGGCAAAGCCAAAAGACTGTTTAGAACTTTCTGAGTTTTTAAATGACCACATTGCTAATTTGGTTGCTAAATATCCAAAGAACTATATAGGTTTAGGAACTGTTCCTATGCAAGACACGGAGTTGGCGATTCAGGAATTAGAGCGTATTAAGAAAATTGGATTGGTGGGAATACAAATAGGTTCTAACATCAACGATTTAAACTTAAACGAAGAACAGTTTTTCCCAATTTTTGAAGCTTGTGAGCGTTTAGGATTAGCAGTTATGGTGCACCCATGGCAAATGATGGGATTTGATAGCATGCGTAAGTACTGGTTACCTTGGTTGGTTGGAATGCCAGCTGAAACATCAAGAGCAGCGTGTTCTTTAATTTTTGGAGGTGTGTTAGAGAGATTACCTAATCTACGTGTTTGTTTATCTCATGCCGGTGGTGAATTCTTGTTTACTATGGGTAGAATTGAACACGGTTTTAACTGTCGACCAGATTTAGTTGCGATAGACAACAAAAAGAACCCAAGAGAATACATCGGTAAAATGTGGGTAGATTGTATCACGCACGATATTGATGCTTTGAAATACATCTTAAACATGCAAGGCAGTAAGCGTGTAAGTTTAGGTTCTGATTATCCTTTCCCATTAGGAGATCTTGAGATTGGAAAATTCATTACAGATAGTGATTTACCGCAAAATGTAATTGAAGATATTTTCTGCAACTCAACTTTAGAGTGGTTAGACTTGAAAAAAGAAATGTTTTTATAATTGAAAACAAAAAAGATAGTAAAGGTGGACAGTTTTGTTCACCTTTTTTTGTGCCCTTCCTTAAGATAAAGCTCATATAGCCTTGACTTAGTTTTAACCGTAGTATAACCTTTTGGCTACCTAATCTTCCTTAAAGGCAGCTTAGTTTTGCGGCAAAAAAATGGAACTTTTCTTAATCTCCCTTGGCGCTATGTTTTCCATTATGAATCCATTGAGCACCGTCCCCGTTTTTGTGAGCTTAACCGCCGATCATGAATTAAAAGAAAAAAACAGAGTTGCTGTTTGGACCTCCATTAACGTGCTTATCATTCTCCTACTCTCTTTTTTTGTAGGACAATACATACTTCAATTTTTCGGCATTAGCATTAACGCGTTAAAAATTGCTGGAGGATTAATTATCACCAGTTCTGGATTTGCCTTACTTACCGGTAAATTTAAAGAACACAAGGGGATGACTTCCTCGAAAGTTGATAAGGATATTCGATCTAGATCTGATATTGCTTTAACACCTTTGGCTATTCCCATGCTGGCAGGTCCTGGTACCATATCATTACTCATTACCTTAAATCAAGAGCATAAAGCAATGTTTGATGTTCTCATCTTAATGGGGGCCATGTTTGTGGCTTGTACTTTCATCTTTTTACTCCTTAAAAGTGCTCAGTACATCGTAAACCTTTTAGGTGCTTCGGGTATTAATGCACTCTCACGCATCATTGGTTTCATCGTTATTGCCATAGGAATAGAGTACATCATTTCTGCGGTAAGTAATTTGTTCCCAGCATGGGTGGGTTAATCCCAAATAAAGTGAGTCTTTCATTTAAAGCTATGAATAGCCTCAAAAAGAACGGAACATAAAAAAGGCCGACATCTAATTAAACGTCGGCCTTTCCATATTATCTTAAGACATTTATATGTCCGAGAATGTACTCGCTGTAAACTCTTTCGGTGGTATACTTAATTTTATATACATAAACACCATCAGGAACAAGTTGCCCGTTATAGGTTCCGTCCCAAACATCGGCTATATCCGTTGAAGAAAAAATCAGCGTTCCAGTACGGTTAAAAATGTTTAATTCGTACACCATGAACTTACAATCACCTTCCACTTTAAACCCGTCATTAGCGGCATCACCATCAGGAGTAAAACTATTAGGGATGTAGATGTTACAATCACAGTTTTCAAACAATATCAAAACACTATCTGCAGCAATTCCACATTCATTCTCCACAAGCACACCATATGTACCTGCCTGATCTACGGTAATATTACTTGCATTAGAACCTGTTGACCAGGTGTAGGTATCTATACTTGAAACACTCAAATTAGTAAGTGTAACTTGCTCACCTTCACAGGCAATTTGTGTACTCCCTAGGTTAATTTCTGGTTGGTCTATAATCTCCACTGTAATGGTATCCTGATTCACACAGTTTCCATCAGTAACCGTAACATTGTATTCACCCGAACTTGTAACAATAAAGCTATTGTTCGTACTTCCATCTTGCCATAAGTGGTTGTAATTATTCGAAAGTCCTGTAGATAAACCAAAGGTACCATTACCTCCACAAAGTGTCGTATCTACTCCTAAATCAAAGTCTAGATCTACAACTTGAACATTAATTGTATCAGAACCCGTACAACCTTGAACATCTACTTCAACCCAGTAAGTACCCGAAAGTGTTACATCATAAAAAGGAGTTGTAGTTGTTCCATCTTGCCACATATAAGTTGCTCCTGCAAAACTTTCTCCAATGGTTAAAGGTGAGGTACAAACAGAGGTATCGTTTCCTAAATCAAAAACAAAAGGAGCTTGATCTAAAATATACTCGGCCCTGTAGGTATCTCCTATTGAACTTTCGTTGGCAAATTGGAAGGCACAACTATTAGGCGCCCCTACTAAGGTAGTCCAAGGACCACTGGCATTGTCATTACGTTCGTTCAAAGCAAAACAAGAACTACATCCGTAATCTTGAATATTATAATTAATATCGTAGGTACCGTCTACACCTGTTAAGAAAACACCGTAGTAATTCCCTGCAGGATTATTAATATTTGTAAGGTTATTTGGCAACTGATTTACTCGATATATATGCACCCCAAGTGAACTCACAGAGTTAATATTTGAAACTTCAAAAACATCACCGGCAGACACCACATAATTTAAAGTAGTACCCGCTAAGCTGGCAGCATAAGCGAAGGTTGAACCATCTCCTAGTGGTGCTCCAGATAAAATTGATGGAGTTGCACCAAAACCAAGTAATGTACCATCATTCGTATTGGTACTTTCATCTGGTAATGTTGTTCCTGCAATGTTATCGAAATTGTAATACGCTTTCAATCCAGGTTCATTCCCCAACAACTTCTTACACAAATTCGTTCTAATTTCGTTTTCAGTTCTGGCATCATCCCAAAGTCTTACTTCGTCGATATCTCCATCGAAATATCTAACATTCATAATACCCCATTGACCAATTGTAGCATTATCTCCCGTGGCACCTGCTATGATTGCATCTGTAGTTGGGTCTGTATCCGCCTGCTCAATACCATTGATGTACATTTTCATTCCATCAACAGGATCTAAAATTGCAGCAACGTGTATCCATGTATTCGCTGGCCACGTGTTTAAATCTGAATAAATAACAAAGTTGTTTAACCCTACTCTTCTTGAAAAACTGATTTTACCTCCATTCCCAGGAGATATAGCATTGGTTTCAAATCCTAAATGAAATTGATCTGTACCTGTAAATGGGTTACTCCCACTTCTTCCAGCGATACAGTAACCATTTGCTAAAGTATTGTCAACGGCATTATCTAATTTAACCCATGCTTCAATCGTTCTTACCCCCGTTGCAACTTGATCTCCAAGTGAAACACCGGTAGCGGCACCATCAAAGTTTAAGGTATTCCCACTTCCTTGAGCAAAGGTTATGGACGCAATGATTAAGCTAAATATGAAAAATGTATATTTCAATGTAAAGTCTTTTTATAGGGGAACAAAACTACGAAATTTAATGGAAATCGGGTTATATCTTAGAGAGACCTCTGTCAATTTTTTGTTCATAAAAAAAGGATGCGTTGAAAAGCCAACGCATCCTTTAATATCCTAAACAACAGTGTAATTACTTCACACCGTGCATTAACTTTTTCAATAGTCTTCCTGATAAAATCACCAAGATACCTGCCACAATAGGAATGATAGTAAAGATTAAGAAGAACGTAGATAATGAGTACTCCTCCTTAATGTTTTCAATTTGACCACCCGCAACCGCTGCTAATTTGTTTCCTATAGCGATAGCCAAGTACCACATACCAAACATAAAGGCAATCATTCTTGCAGGAACTAATTTACTCACGTAAGACAATCCTACAGGAGATAAACAAAGTTCACCAAGGGTATGGAACAAGTAGGCGAAAATCAACCATAC
>NZ_JBVCPV010000040.1:0-18674 GCF_057456495.1 Lishizhenia sp.
CATTGATTTTCACCACGAAACTCGCCAAGCCCTCCCAAGAAATGAGATAGACAGCATTGATATCACCTCCATGTAAACTTATGCTCTTCCCTATTGGACGATTAAATCCACAGAATTCTGTGATGGTTTCTTGCTGTTGTGTATTCAGCATTATTTATTGTTCCAATTGGTCATGGTCATTTGTAAACCAATCGTTGTAAAATCTTTGATAAAATTGGTAGACATCTCTATGCGCTCGGGTAAATCCAAGGCTTCCTTCTTTTTCCATTCTCCCAAAACATAATCTGCTTGTTGCCCTGGATGAAAATCATTACCAACCCCAAATTTCAAACGTGCATATTTCGGTGTCCCCACCATTTTTTGAATGTCCTTTAAACCATTGTGCCCCGCATCAGAACCTTTTCCTTTTAAACGCAAAGTTCCAAACGGAAGAGAAATATCATCCATGATAACCAAAACATTAGACAAAGGAATTTTTTCCTGCTGCATCCAGTAGTTAACAGCTTTACCGCTCAAGTTCATGAAAGTTGTTGGTTTAATCAATACCACTTGGCGACCTTTCCATTTGGCATGAGCTACTTGTGCATGCTTCAAGGTTTCGAATTCAGCTCCACGTTCTTCGGCAAATTTTTCTACTACCTTAAAACCAATATTATGTCGCGTGTTCTCGTATTTCGCACCAGGGTTTCCTAATCCAACAATTAGATATTTCATCACTACAATTTTATGCAAAAATAATAGTCTGCCTTAATCTACCTTGGTCAAAGCAGTAGAAACTAGTTTTAGGTCGTCTCGTTGGGTTTTATGCAAAACGGATTTACCTGTTTCAGGAGAAGACCCAACCACGTAAGAAGCCCTAAGAAAAGCCCTGTTTTCATTAGAAAAATAACAGAAATGATAATCCAAACTCCCCCTCAACATTTGTCGGTAAGTTTTACTCCCATATCCGTGATTCCCTGTTTTTGCAGGTATAAATGGAGACATGTAGCTTCCAGTATAGAAGAACATCATATCCCCTTCCTTTACAAACAGTTTTACGGTGGAATTGGATCCTATAAACCTCCCACTCACTTTACCTTGTTCTACATTTTCATAGATGACCACATAAAGATCACTTGCGCTTTTGTTTTGAAATTTATGTCCTACCGTTTCAGGGGTTTCTTCATTAACTTGTATATGATTAAGGGATAGACCTTCGGTTTCTTCCAACTCATCGCAACGCTCTATAAAAGTATTACGTGATTGAATAAATCGTTGTAAATCATAATCGAGCAATAAATCATGTTTCAAATTTCTGGCTTTCTCATTTTTAATTGATGTAAATGCTGAACTAACTTCCACAAGACTAATTGGCGCTCCTAGAAAATTATCTACAACAACATTTTCTACATTTTCATCTTCTAAAGCAACCGGCTTGTACAAACTATCTAACATGGCCATTTGGCCTTCAGAAATACTATCAAACCCACTCTGAAAATGCATGATTTCAGGTGGATTCACCTTGGTGTCTTTGAGGTAAAAACCAAAAGCAACACACAACACACTTACCAACAAAATGGCGCCTACCAATTTCTGCCATTGCTGTACTTTGCTAATTCTTACTTGTCTTTTTTCTTTTTTAAATTGAAGCTTACCCGTTCTCAACGCCAAACTAAACTCATCTACCTTTTTGTTGTGATGTGGATTAAGATGTAACAACTGTATTTTACTCAAAATATTTTGAGCCAATTGCGGGATCATCGTAGGATGAGATAGTAACTTCTGAAAAATTTCTAGGGGGATTAATTTCACCGCGTAATTCTCCTTCCCTAGCGCATCCAAACAACGATAGAAATCTGCATGATACAATAAAGTCGTAGCATGTATCAACCTGCGTTCGCTATCTACTCCCTTGCATTTCTGTTGTAATGACGCCAACATACTATTTATGTATTGTACCACCGTGAGCTCTACCTCAAGTAACGATCTTTCTACAATTAAATCAGTATAGCCCAACAACTCAGCCACCCTACTCCAATTTTCTTCTTCCAAAGCATCTACCAGCGCAAGTTTTAACTTCTCCTTTAGATATGGGGTAATGAATTTTTGGAAAGAAGTAAATAAACTGTGCTCTCTTATCACATTATCTATACGCAAACTGGTAAAATCTCCTCGGGTCAAGGCCTTTTTAATTCCAGGGTGTAAACGTATCCACTCTATAAAAATAAGGGCTTCCCCTTTCAGTTCCTCTAGAAAATGGGCTAGGTTTTCAGTGTTAAAGTGCTTCCCGTAAATAGTGATCTCTTTCTCCTTGTCTTTCTTCAAATATTGTTTGAGTTGTTCTATTAATTCAGCGATTCCTGCCTGATTTGGCAAACCGAAAACTTCAGAAAGATCATGTGGTGAAAAAAACTGCATAGGACGTATATGTTGACAGTTAAAGTTAGCTGAATAATTTATCTCGGCGACGTATATCCCTAGAATTTTGTGTTATGATTATGTTGCCAATCGATAAGAGATGCAGCTCCTCTACTCCCGAAAAAATTTAATTCCAATCAAACACGAACCATTTTACTCTTCAAATAACTTTTATTATTCATCAGAATCACGATATTTACAACTTCAATAAGCCAATACTATTGTAGAATTTAAAGCTTAATAATGGATTTGAACAAACAACTCATAGATAAAAGAGAACAGTCGAAATTAGGTGGTGGGGCAGACAGAATTGCCAAGCAACACGAAAAAAGTAAACTTACAGCCAGAGAGCGTATTAACCTGCTTTTGGATGAAAATTCTTTCCAAGAAATGGGGATGTTTGTTGAACACAGATCTGATTCTTTTGGTTTAGGTAAAAACAAAATTCCTGGAGATGGTGTAGTAACAGGTTACGGTACTATCCACGGAAGAACAGTTTATGTTTTCTCTCAAGATTTTACTGTTTTAGGAGGTTCGCTTTCTGAAACACATGCAGAGAAAATCTGTAAAGTAATGGATTTGGCCATTAAAAACAGAGCGCCAATTATTGGATTGAACGATTCGGGAGGAGCTCGTATTCAAGAAGGAGTAGTTTCTTTGGCAGGATACGCTGATATCTTTTACAGAAACACTTTAGCCTCTGGATCTATTCCACAATTGAGTGTGGTGATGGGACCATGTGCTGGTGGAGCCGTTTATTCTCCGGCATTAACAGATTTCATCTTCATGGTAGAAGATACTTCTTACATGTTCGTTACCGGGCCAAACGTAGTGAAAACCGTTACGCACGAAGAAGTAACATCTGAAGATTTAGGTGGAGCAAAAGCACATGCTGAGAAATCAGGTGTAAACCACTTTACGTCTCAAAACGATGTAACAGTATTACACGAAGTAAGAGACTTGATGTCGTACTTACCACAAAACTGTGAGACCTTTGCACCACATCCTACAAAATTCGAATTCAACACAAGTAAATTAGATAAAATAGGAAGCATACTTCCAGAAAACTCTACACTTCCTTACGACATGAGAGAGGTTATCGACTGTATGATAGACGATAATTCTTTCCGTGAAGTACACAAAGATTTCGCAACCAACATCGTAGTAGGGTTTGCAAGAATCGAAGGTAGAACAATTGGAGTTGTAGCCAATCAGCCTGCTTCATTGGCCGGTGTATTAGACATTGATGCATCGCGTAAGGGAGCGCGTTTTGTACGTTTCTGTGACTCGTTTAACATTCCTTTATTATGTGTGGAAGATGTACCAGGATTCTTACCGGGTACTGACCAAGAATGGCGAGGTATCATTTCTCACGGAGCTAAGCTATTATATGCATTCTCAGAAGCTACCGTTCCAAGAATTACAGTAATTACACGTAAGGCTTACGGTGGTGCATTCGACGTAATGAACTCTAAGAACATTGGAGCAGATTTGAACTTTGCATGGCCAACAGCAGAGATTGCAGTGATGGGAGCTAAAGGAGCTGCAGAGATTATCTTTAAAAGAGAAATTGCTTCAGCAGAAAACCCAGAGGAAAAATGGAAAGAAAAAGAGCAAGAATACGCAGATATGTTTGCTAACCCCTACAAAGCAGCCGAAAGAGGGTTTGTGGATGATGTAATTTTACCATCAGAAACGAGAGGTCGTTTAGCTGCTGCCTTTAAAATGTTAGAAGGTAAAAAAGAAGTATTGCCCAATAAAAAACACGGAAATATTCCGCTATAAGCATAGAAACATTTAAGTTAAAGGGTAATCGAAAGGTTACCCTTTTTATTTGCAGCACGCTGAATCTGGTTTATCTTCAATTAACCACTTGTACAATTTATTTTCACAGTTAATTGATTCTCACTAACTTTCCATCAAACACTATATCATGCTTAAAAAACACTTCTACATCACCGCTTGCCTACTCCTACTTTTAAGTGCCTGTGCACCGGCCCAAGACGTCAACGAATGTGTAAACGCAACACCCTATAATTTCTTAGGAGGATTATGGCACGGAGTGATTGCTCCCATCAGTTTTGTCATAAGTTTATTTAAGGAAGAAGTTGCCATTTACGCCGTAAACAATACCGGAGGTTGGTATGATTTCGGATTTTTAATTGGAGCAGGTGTATTTTTAGGAGGAGGATCTAGAGCCGCGAAAAAAAGGAAATAGGAGTATTAGTTTACTTCTATTCTATTCTTCACTTGATCGGGGTCATCCAAAATCTCCCAAACATTGAAGCGCTGCATTACTGCCTTCTTATTGGCAGCCAAAATTGCACCTGGATTACTCATTTCTGTAACTTCTCCGTCGGGAAATCGGGTAATAGAAACATAACTAGCCTCCTTTAACTTCTCTCTGTCTTTCGCTTTTATCTTCTTAATTACAGGATTGAGCATGGCCATAGATTTTCGCTGAAAAACACCTTTCTCCCAACTCATCCAAGCATAATCACCCTCTTCTTTGGCATATTTTTCAACCACATGCTCCAAGGCTACAATAGAATCAAATTTAAGGGATAGGTTGAACACAAAATAATCAAAATCCATGCTCGCCGTCACCCCAGAAATCCCCGGTTCTTTCTCCAATAAATCCTTGTATTTTTCGAGTGTGTCTAAAATGTCTGTTTTACTAGGAACGCGTTTCCCATCCAAACTATCCAGAGCCATTATACCTTTCAACTTAGTGGCAGAGGCACTCATGTTGAGTTTCACCTTCAAACTACCACTTCCATTTTTATTTAGGGTTAAATCTTCTATCAACTCAAAACAAGAAGTCAACAAAAACAAAAAAGAAAACAAGGCGAGAAGAGAAAGCTTTTTATACATGATGCAACACGATTAATGCTATAAAAATAAAAAAGCCCCGACGAGTATCGGAGCTTTTTCTAAAATATCTTTTGCGAATTAACTTCCACAGTATAAACATCCTTCATCATCGAAATTGTCTGCTTCAGGATTTGTTTCAATCTCCGGTTGCAACTGTTTTTTCAATTCATATATAGCTTGTTGTGTTTCGCCATCTTCGAACAAGTTCCCCGTTAACTTGCTTTTTAATTCTTCTATCTGTTGCGTGATTTCTTGCTCGCTCATAACTTCAATTGTTTTTCGGTACACCCAAATTTAGGACAAAGTAAAAACGTGTCAAAATTAGGTTTTACACAATTTCAAGTTCATTGTTAATTAATTTTATCGAGTGCTTCATTCACAGGACTTTTCATTTTTTCACACATGAATAAATAGTTTATTTCCGTTATTTTGAAGACGCAATGAATGATTTCTGAAGAGAGAAAATTTTCATTTCTTCATACTGAAATAAAAATTCTAACGTTAGCATCCATATGAAACTGCTCTACTGCCTAATTCTTCTTACTCCCTTGCTACTTTCAGCTCAAAATTGGGAGGAATTGCCCAATTTCCCTGGAGATGCAAGAGATGATGGAGTTGCGTTTACCTTACTAGGTAAGGGATACTGCGTTACGGGAAAAACGGACAACAACAATACTACCAACACATTATATGTTTACGACCCAGTTACAAAAAAATGGGAACCGGGAAGCAGTTTTCCTGGCAAAGGAAGGCAATACGCATCTGTATTTACAATTCGAGAAACAGCATACCTCATCGGGGGGTATAGTTTGAATGGAGAAGCCCTGAAAGATGTTTGGCAATACGATGCCCGTTCAGATAAGTGGGTGCAGAAACAAGATTTCCCCGATTCGGCAAGATGGAGCACTGTTGCCTTTAGTTCTGGAGATTTTGGTTATTTCGGACTGGGAGCATCTTTCAGTGGTTTAAAAAAAGATTTTTGGAAATACCTTCCCGAAAAAGATAAATGGATACAGCTTAAGGATTTCCCAGGTGAGGCCAGAAGAGATGCCATAGGGGTTTCAATTCAAGGAAATGCTGTGGTCGGCCTAGGTTTAAAAAGCTTTGATCTAAATGGTCACTTTGAAGATCTTTATCGTTTTGATGTTATCCAGCAAACATGGACCCAACTCAATAATTTCCCAGGAGGAAAACTCAGTTATGCCTTTGCAGATAAAATAGGTACAAAACTCATTGTAGGTGGAGGTATGAAAGGAGATCAAAATTTTCAGAGTAAAGTATACCAATACGATGGGTTGACACAGAACTGGATCCAACTTGACTCCCTTCTAGCAGGTCCCATGCGCGGTTGTTCCCACTTTGTAATTGCTAACGACTTTTACCTTTGCACGGGGTTAACAGCATCTTTTACACGTTCCAAGTTATTTCACCGACTTCAATTTACATCGCAAGAATTCATGGTGTACCCCAATCCAGTTCAACAGCAATTATATTTCACTGCCTCTGCTGATAAGCTACCCCTTGAAATAAAATTCTTCAACCTTCAAGGTAAATTAATTTATGAAGCGAATACGGCAGACAACTATTTGCTATTACCTCCCTTAAATGCTGGGGTATACATCTGTAGATTTACCAAAAACAACACCCTAATTCACACCGAAAAACTAGTCATTCAATAAAAATTTTCGTGTAGGTTTTGAACGCCTTTGAATTTGAAGTGTACAGTACTTCGAATTTTAAAAACAAAACCATGAAATATTTATTCCTCACCCTTCTCCTGTTTGCTGGTTGGCAAACTAAGGCGAACGAATACCCTGTAGATTCTAAATTAAAATCGGTTACGGTTTACACGCAGGGAGCCCAAATTCATAGAACTGCATCCTACAAAATTTCTTCAGGTGTTCATGAAGTAATTATAGAAGGAGTTAGTCCGAGAATCGATCAAAGAAGTTTACAAATCACAGGAACAGGAAACGTCATCATACTTGATTCTAAGTACGACATCCTCTACCCTCAACCCGATGAAGTAGAAGATGCTAATGCGCTTCCTTATGCTATTCGAAAAAAAATTGCAGCACTCGAAGATTCAATCTTCACACAACGTTATGTTGTATCAGGACTCAACAATCAATTGAATGTTATTCAAAGTTCTGAAAACATGATTAAATCCAACCCTATCATGCAAGGGAAAGGAAAGGTTGGAGACAGTTTAGAGTTGTTGCAAAAATCCTTGAATTACTATCAGAACAAATTGATGGAGTTGAGTAAACTGCGTTTGGAATTAGATCAACAAAAAGCGGAAGAACAACGCTTGCTCAATGAAATGCAGGCGCGTTTGAGAGAATTACAACAATACAAAAGAAACACAGGTCAAGGAAATCCAAAGCCCAAAGCACCTACACACCGCGTAATCATCACCCTACAAGCGAAAGCCTACACCCAAGGTACATTAGATATTTCGTACTTAGTAAGTAATGCAGGATGGCAGGCCATGTATGATTTAAGAAGCAGTGCTGATCAAGATAAAATCAACTTAAACTACAAAGCACATGTTTACCAAAACACAGGAGTAGATTGGGAAGATGTAAAATTGAATATTTCTACCAACAATCCTTATCAAAACAAAACGAAGCCAGAACTGAGAGAATGGTATTTAACAAGCTACATTCCTAATTTAAGGAAAGTCCAGGTTCAGAAAAGAGCACCACAACCTGTACAAGAATTAGAAGAAATTCAAGTCACAGAAGCTTACACCAACAATGCTGACATAGATGACAGTAAGAACTTCGCCTATGCTAGTACAAGTGCCAACTACACCACCGTAGTGGAACAAAAAATCAATGTAGAATTCCAAATCGATTTAAAATACAGCATTAAATCGAACAACAAAAAGCACATGGTGCTCATTAAAAATGAGGATATAGATGCGGACTTTGCTTACTATACCGTTCCAAAATTAGATGAGTCTGTATACCTCGTAGCCAACATTACCAATTTGGATGATTTAAAACTCGTACCAGCCCAAGCTAATATTTTCTTTGATGGATCTTATGTTGGAGAAACATATATCAATCCAGGAGTAATGGATGACACCCTTTCTTTGAGTTTAGGTAAAGATCCTAACTTGATTGTAGAAAGAAAGTTCTTGAAGAAAAAATACAAAGAGAAAATAATCGGAAACGAAGTTGCCAAAGCAAGTGAGTATGTATTGCGTGTGAAAAACAACAAATCAGAAAACATCCGATTAATTATACAAGACCAAATTCCAATTACCCGAAACGAAAACATTGCCATAGAAGTAAATGACATTGGCAAAGGTGATTTGAACGAACGTACAGGGTTGGTTGAATGGGAAGTAAAAGTTAAATCTGGCGAATTAGTAGAAGTGCCACTGAGTTATACCGTATATCACCCAAAAAATATGCAAATCGCGGTGAGGTAAATATTTCCCAAAATTCAGAAATGTTTACTAGAAAGGTTGTAGCCCTCGGGTTATGACCTTTCGTCATTTCTGCAATTCACATTATTTAAGCGGCAGACCAGTTTAAAATAGCAGTACAAATTCCATTGAAAAAATTAACTTTGAGGGTTCATGAAGGAGGTAGAAGATTTGGTGCAAGAATTTCGTCCAATTACACTGGAAGAAATGGATACGGTGAAGCTAATGAACCGTGTGGATACCAAGTTTGCCTTTACCCGAGAAGAACTCCACTCCTTACTTCCTAAACTTCTAAAACACTATCAAATTTTAGAGGTAGATGGTATACGCATACCTACCTACAAGAGTCTCTATTTCGACGATGATAACTTTACTTTTTACAAAGATCATCACAATGGAAAAAACAGCAGGTACAAAGTACGTTTTAGAAAATATGTGGAAAGTGACTTGATGTTTCTTGAGGTAAAACATAAGTTTAAAGGGAGGGTGAAAAAGAAGCGTATACGCGTGGATGATTTCGAAGACCACCTTTCTAAACATTCGCTAAAGTTCGTAAACAAACACGTTGATCACTTGGGAGATGTGGAAGCCAAAATGTGGAACATTTACCAACGCATCACCCTGGTTAATTTGGATTTGGAAGAGCGTTTAACCTTAGACATCAATCTTCAGTTCAACTGGAAAGATGAAGTTAAGAAGTTCGATGACCTTGTCATTGCAGAAATCAAGCAAGAAAAAGTGAACCGCAATTCTCCCTTCTTCACGGTGATGAAAGCTATGGGGATTAGACCCTATCGTTTGAGCAAGTACTGCATCGGAACAATTGAATTATATTCGCAGAAAAAAATAAAGTACAATCGCTTTAAAGAGAAATTACTAAAATTGAAAAAAATCAATAATAATGTTGCTTAACATATTTTCTAACATATCTGATTTAATGGATCTTCAGATTACCAATAAGGATGTGTACACCCTCATTTTCAGGCTCATCATCACCTTGGTTTTCCTTACCATTATTATTCGATTTTTATACTACCCGAAAACCAAGCGAAAAGATTATTTATTCACCTATTACCTTATTGGTTTGGTAACCTTCTTCCTTTGTTTTGGTTTAAAAAAGCTAGATATAGACACGGGAATGGGACTTGGTTTATTTGCCATTTTCGGTATCATTAGGTATAGAACCAACCCGATTGAGATCAAGGAAATGACCTATCTCTTTATCGTGATTGGAGTATCGGTAATCAACTCACTTTCGAGCAAGCAAATTAGTGTAGTAGAGATGAGTATTGTTAACGCAACCCTCATTCTATTAACTTATGGATTGGAATACTTGTGGTTACTCAAACACGAAACACGCAAAACAGTTGTCTACGAAAAAATAGAATTAATTAAACCAGAAAATGAAGCCTTGATGCTCGCTGATTTAGAAGAGCGAACTGGTTTAAAAATCAATAGATTTGAAATAGGAAAAATAGATTTTTTGAAGGATGTAGCAGAAGTGAGAATCTTCTATTTCGATGATGAACAACACATCAGTGATTACAACTCATCTTCTTCAGAAAACGACATCGCATAAACGAACACGAAACAATAATTTTATGAGTTACGAAAACCTTATCGTTGAACAGAAAGGAATGACACAAGTCATTACCATTAACAGACCCAAACAATTAAACGCATTAAACAAGGCTACGATTCAAGAATTACACGAAGCTTTGGATGCTGCAGATAAAGATGCTCAAACTGGAGTAATCATCTTAACAGGATCTGGAGAGAAATCTTTTGTTGCTGGAGCGGATATTAAGGAGTTTGCAGATTTTGATCCTGCACAAGGAAAAGAATTAGCGGCTAAAGGTCAGGAAACACTATTTACTTTCTTACAAAACTTAAGCACACCAGTTATCGCTGCAGTTAACGGTTTTGCCTTAGGTGGAGGTTTAGAATTGGCAATGGCTGCACACATTAGAGTAGCTTCTGACAATGCTAGAATGGGACTTCCAGAAGTTTCTTTAGGTGTAATTCCAGGATACGGAGGAACACAGCGTTTGGCACAATTGGTTGGTCGTGGTAAAGCAATGGAAATGGTAATGACAGCAGGAATGATTGGAGCTGAGGAAGCGCAATCTTGGGGCTTAGTTAACCATGTAACAACACAAGAAGAGTTGATGGCATTAGCCGAAAAAATTGCTGGTAAAATCTTAAACAATTCAGGAAACGCCATCGCTGCAGCTATCCGCGCTATCAATGCCAACTACGAAGATGGAGTGGATGGGTACGCTAAAGAAGTAGAAGAATTCGGTAACTGTTTTGGAACTCCAGATTTCAAAGAAGGAACAGGTGCTTTTGTTGAGAAAAGAAAAGCAAACTTTAGATCATAAATTCTATGAGTGCAATTAAAAAGCTGGTTGGTCAAACTGCCATTTACGGATTATCGAGTATAGTCGGTAGATTGCTCAACTACTTATTGGTTCCACTCTATACGTATATTTTTGGATCTGCTACCCAGCATTATGGAGTTGTTTCTGAGCTCTATGCCTGGGTAGCATTTTTAATGGTCTTCCTTACCTTCGGTATGGAAACCACTTATTTTAGGTTTTTAAATTCAGAAAAAGACAAGGACAAGGTTTTTAATAATTCTTTTGTGAGTGTATTGCTCATCAATGCAATTATCATAATACCCTTTCTTTTATTTAGTCAACCTTTGGCCAATGCTATGCTCTATCCAGAGCACGTAGAATACATCATTTTACTTTTACTCATTGTAGCCATTGATGCCATTACGGCTCTACCTCTAGCCAAACTTAGAGCAGAAAACAAAGCTTTAAAATTTGCAGGAATACAGTTTTCTTCCATCGGTATTAACATCATTTTCAACCTTATCTTCTTGCTCGGTTTTTACGATCCAGAATTTCCTGAAGGAGGAATACAAATGATTTTGATGGCGAATTTGTTTGCTTCCTTTGCCAAACTCGTTCTACTCAGAAAGTCTTTCTTCCGAGTACAATTTCGCTTGGATGGAGCCCTCACCAAACGCATGTTGAAATATGCTTTTCCAATTGCTTTAGCGGGTTTTGCCTTCATCATTAATGAAACAATAGATAGAATATTATTGAAGCAATTACTTTACGCCAATACGGGAGATTTGGTCTATGCCGAGGCCCAAGTGGGTATATACAGTGCCTGTTATAAGTTAGCCATGTTGGTGACTATATTTCTACAAGCCTACCGATATGCTGCAGAGCCTTTCTTCTTTGCACAAGAAAAGGAGAAAGACAAAAACAAAACCTATGTGAAGGTAATGAACTACTTTGTTGCAGCCTTGTGTCTATGCTTCTTAGTGGTGGCACTAAACATAGACATCTTCAAACACTTTATTACCAACTCGGCTTACCACGTTGGTTTAACGGTTGTTCCCATTTTATTAATGGCGAACATTTTTTCTGGTATATACATCAACCAAAGTATCTGGTATAAGTTAAGTAACCAAACCAAATTTGGGGCTTACATTGCCATAGTTGGAGCAGTGGTTACTTTAAGCTTGAACTTTCTATTCATCCCTTCTTACGGTTACATGGCCTGTGCTTGGACTACTTTTTCTGTCTACGCTTTACAAATGATAGCCAGTTACGTGTTGGGACAAAAACACTACCCCATACCCTACAACCTCAGAAAATTTGGACTTTACTTAGGAAGTGCAGCTTTATTTTTCTTTATCACTCAATGGTTAAATTTAGAAAGTGGGGCTTTTCAATTTATCATCTACAACAGCTTCATTCTATTATTCTTGGGAATCTTCTGGTTCATAGAGCGTCCAAAATTCAGATAGCCAGAGAAGAAATTAGTATATTCAGACCCTATTAACTAATTTCTAATTAAAATCATGCAAAAACTACTCACGCTAGGTCTGGTTTCCCTAAGTACCTTTTTCATCAATGCTCAAGCTGTAATAGAGGACAGAATTGAAGTTGAAACCAAAGAAACCTCTGATGAAACAATTTCATCTTTTGGAACGGCAGGTTTTGTGTTTTCTAACGAAAAAGTTGAACGTAAAGAAAGAACTTTAAACTTTGACATCTATTCTACAGATTTAGAAGTAACCGAGTCTTTCCAAAAAACTATTGATCGTAAATACAGCTATGAGCGTCAGTTTACCGACGATAAAGCTATATATCAAATCCACTTCAACAAACGTGGTGAATACGAATTTTTCATCCTTGATGTTGAGGAGCAAGAATTAGATCAATTCTCCGGTATGTTACCAGACAAGATGAGTATTCAAGAGATGAAGGTAATGAATGGAGTTTGTTACCTAAGAGGAATAAGCAAACGTGAAGATTATATTATCAAATTAGATTTAGACTCTCACAAGATGAAGTCTATTCCTATTCGTATAAAAAACGTAAAATCAAAAAAGATACGCGTGAACAACATGCAGATGTTGGAAGACGCGAATGAAATTCTACTTTCGCTCGACGCAACCATATCTAAACACGAGAGAGACACTTACCTTTTCCTTATCGACAATGAAGGAGATACCGATTTATTTAAAATCTATTCGACTACAAAAGACAAAGAAAAACTCATTGATTACAGTTTTTCTAAAATCGGAGAAGACGCCTATTCTATTTCTGGTACTTATTCTAAACAAAGCACATCTACCTCAGAAGGATTGTTCTTTGGTATTATAGACAACCAGAAAGTAAAAAGTATCAACTTCTATAACTTCTTAGACTTAGATGATTTCTTGAGCTATTTACCTGAGCGTAAACAAGAAAAAATTGAGAAAAAGAAATCTAGAAAAAAGAAAAGAGGGAAGGAATTAACCCTTAGTTACAACATTGCTACCCATGATGTTATTAAGAAAGAAGACGGAAGTTTCATTTTTATAGGAGAAGCATATTACGCTACTTACAGAACCGTTACAACTGTGAATGCCAACGGAACAACTTCTACTAGACAAGAATTTGACGGATACAGATACACCCATGCGGTTATTGCAAAATTCGACTTAAACGGTGACTTAGTTTGGGACAATTGCTTTGAAATGAACCCAGGGTACAAACCCTACCACGTAAAACTTTTCTTAGAAGTAAATACAGAGGATTCAAATAATTTCTCTATGATGTTTACAACTGGAACTACTATCGTTAGTAAATCTGTTGACTTAGATGAAGGAGATATTACACGTGAAGTTGAAAGTGAAAAAATTGAACTTAAAGAAAATGAAAAAGTAAAATACTCGAGAACAGAATTAAGCTACTGGTTCGAGGATAATTTCCTACTTTTCGGTATCCAAAGGATTAAAGACAAAGATGCGCCGCTTGGAAGTAGAAGAAGAACTATCTTTTTCATCAGTAAAGTAAACTACGAGATATGATAATTACAACAACAGAAACAGTTCCAAACAAAGAGATTGAAGCAATATTAGGAGTTGCTCGTGGTAGCACCGTTAGGGCAAGAAATGTGGGAAGAGATATTTTTGCAGGACTTAAAAACCTTGTGGGTGGAGAAATTTCCGAATACACAAAGCTCCAAGCTCAAAGTAGAGAGCAAGCCATGCAACGCATGATAGAAGATGCTCAGAGACTCAACGCAGACGCAATAGTTAATGTTCGCATTACCACTTCAATGGTTATGCAAGGCGCCTCTGAAATTTTAGCATACGGAACTGCTGTAAAATTTAAGTAATGGAACTCCTCTTTACACTTACAACATACTTCCCTTTAATCATGGGAACACTTGTCCTGGTTCTACTTATATACCTCGTTATTCAGCGTGGAAAAGAGAAAGAAAAGGAAAATTTTGAGGATAGAGATAATTGAAAAAAAGTCCTGCAGCGATGCAGGACTTTTACGTTTAATAAAAGATGCTCCTTATTCCAGCGCCAAGCTCCATACAGCCCCGCTTTTTTCGTTTGTTTTCATTACATTTGCAAACTATGAAAGTTAAGGTAATCAACACATCAGAATTTTCTTTACCTCAATACGAAACCTCAGCATCTGCTGGAGTAGACGTACGAGCGAATATAGAGGAAAGCGTAACACTTCAACCTTTAGAAAGAGCATTAATCAAAACAGGTTTGTTCTTGGAAATTCCTGAAGGGTACGAAGCTCAAGTTCGTCCGCGTAGTGGATTGGCATTAAAGAAAGGAATTACCGTTTTAAACTCTCCTGGTACGATAGATGCAGACTACCGTGGAGAAGTTGGTGTGATACTTATTAACTTATCTAACGAAGCATTTACCATAGAAAAAGGTGAACGAATAGCGCAAATTGTTTTTGCAAAGTTCGAACAAGCCGAATGGGAGGTGACTGAAAATTTATCTGAAACGAAAAGAGGTGCTGGCGGATTTGGCAGCACTGGCGTAAAATAATTGCTATGAAAATTATCGTACCTATGGCGGGAAGAGGATCTCGTCTTAGACCACACACATTAACTGTACCTAAACCATTAGTTCCTGTTGCAGGAAAACCAATTGTTCACCGTTTGGTAGAAGATATCGCAGCGATGTCTCCAGAAAAAGTAACTGAAATTGCATTCGTAATCGGAGATTTTGGAGCAGCGGTAGAAGAAGAATTATTGGCAGTGGCCGAAAGTTTAGGAGCAAAGGGATCTATCCACCATCAGGAAGAACCTTTGGGAACTGCACATGCAGTGATGTGTGCTAAAGAAAAATTAGACGGGCCTGTTACCGTGGCCTTTGCAGATACATTGTTTAAAGCAGATTTTGAATTGAACAAAGATGCTGATGCCATTTTCTGGGTGAAGCAAATTGATAATCCATCTGCGTTTGGTGTGATTAAAATGAATGAAGCCGGTGAAATCATTGACTTTGTTGAGAAACCTCAGACCTTTGTATCGGATTTAGCGATGATAGGTATTTACTACTTTAAAGAAGGTAAAGACTTAAGAACTGAATTAGAATACTTAATCGACAACGACGTTATTAAAGGTGGTGAATACCAGTTGCCGGATGCTTTAAAACGTATGACAGAGAAAGGAAACAAATGTTTCCCTGGAGAAGTTAGCGAATGGATGGATTGTGGTAACAAAAAAGTTACGGTAGAAACCAACCAACGTGTATTGATCCACGATGCTGAAAAAGGAGTTGATAACGTTCATGCTTCAGCGGTAATCGAAAACTCAATCATCAATCAACCTTGTTTTATTGGTGAAGGAGCTGTGATTAAGAATTCTGTGGTTGGTCCTCACGTGAGTGTTGGTAAAAATACTAGTGTTGAAGACAGTATCATTAAAAACACAAATATTCAGGCGGATACTCGCATCAATAAAGCTATATTAGAGAACGCCATGATAGGGAATAAAGTTATTTTCGAAGGAAGAGCGAAAGACCTTAGCATTGGTGATTTCTGTGAAATTACTGAATGATAAAATTGAACTACATAGGAATTTGTTTAGCGTTTGTTTTAGTCAGTTTTTGGGGTGTTGCTCAGCCTAAAGATTTGAAAAAGCAAGCGCTAGACGATGCCCATAGTTTAAGTACCAAAGCCTATCCAGCCATTGAAGATTTCCACAAAGCCTTGCGCTTACAGTTAGCAGGAAATCTCGAAGAAGCTAAATCCATTTATCTTACTTTACTAAAATCAGATCGCGCAAATGACGCGATTTACTATGCCTTGGGTAATTTAGCTCAGGAGCAAAAGAACCCCAACCTTGCTCAAAATTACTTTGATACAGCTTATTCCTTAGATCCAGAGAATTTATACTATGCCGAGATTCTGGCATTGACCAATATGGAATTGGGTAAATTTAAGGAAGCACTTCCTTTATGGGAAAAGGTCGTTAACCATCAACCCAGAGATTACAATTTTCAATATTATTTGGCCCAGTGTAATGTGCAATTGGGGAATTACAAAGCCGCAGTTGAAGCTTTAAATAACGTAGAAGGATTGGTAGGTGTTAACCCCCAAATCTCTAGATTGAAGATAGAGATGCTGCCTATTATAGGGCAAGAACAACTGTTGGAAGAAGAAATTACGAAATTAAGACTTGCAGACCCTTACAACCCTGAAACACAAACCTATATCATTAGATATTACATTAAAAACAGTGAGTTAGAAGCGTTTAAAAAACGCTTAAAGTCAGATTTAACACTTCCATCTCCGCATGTTTCTACCTTTTTATACTTGCTAAAGATCAGACCTGAAATTCAACCCGAATTAAAAAAAGAGGTCCTCCAAAAAGGGATTCGTACAAAGGTTTTACCTGCGCTTACCATAGCAGAACATTTGCAATACTTGGAAGATCAAGCAGTTTTTAGCAAAGACAGTGTGGCAGCAATTGCACAACAATTACAAGAAAATTATGCCGACCACCCTGAAGTGGTAAAAGCACTAAATATTTACTACAAGGAAGCAGGGAAAGCTAACAACTTATTAGTCCTGGCGCAAGAAAGGTTGAAGGAGAATCCGAACGACTACAAAGCCTGGTTAGATTTGAATTTACTCCAGGCCCGCCTGGGCTTGTTTAATGCCATGAATACGAGTGTAGATCAGGCTTTGGAAAACTACCCGGTTCTTCCGCAATTTTATTTTTTAAATGCTCAAGTTCTGGCTTTTTACAATGAAAAAGAAATGGCTACAGAAAGTATTGAACTGGGTGAAAGTTACTTACTTTTTGACGCTGATACGATTAATTTTCTACATGCAGTGAGCAAAGCGCATTTAGCAATTTTGGCAGGGGATTCGAAAGCCTACAAAGCCTTTATGTCTAAGGCTAAAGCATTGAACATTATGCAGAAAGATTACCAAGTGATGGCCCTCCACTTCCAACACTTTTACAGGGCTCCCAAACTTGTAGATCTCAATGAAGTAGATTCTAAACTTGAAATTTTATTGTATTTTCAAGCACTAGAAGCTACAGCAAACGGTAATTTTACCGAAGCTCAAACTAAACTGAATTCATTTTTAACAACTTATCCACAACATGCCAATGCATGGGATTTACTCGGTGATGTTTATTTCAAACTCAACCAAGTAAGTCAAGCTGAAATGGCCTGGAAAAAGGCACAAAAACTCATAACCAATAACCTAAACATAAATAAGAAATTAGAAACAAAAACCTTCTATGAACAGAAGTATTACTAAAATACTGACTTTAACCGTTATTAGTGTTGTACTTACCGCTTGTGGTGTGCAACAAGTAAACGATAAACTGGATAAATTGCCGCGTATGAAAACCAATGATTTGGTTGACGTACTAGATAGTATTTCACTTTTAAAGCCAGAACATTTCTATTCTAAAATTTCAACTGATTTTTCGGATGGGCATGTTTCGTATAGCTTTAAAACTTCTTTGAGGGTTCGCAGAGACAGTGCAATCAATGCTTTTATCACCTATGCCAATATCCCCATGATAACGGCTATGATAACACCTGACACGTTAACGATTGTCAACCGAAGAGAAAAGTGTTACATCCAAGAAAACATGGAGTATTTAAAAAGTATTTTAGGTGTTGAATTTAAGCAACGTAACTTGGAGGAAATCTTTTTGGGTCAACCTATAGATTGGAACAAGGATGAGAAGTACTTCCAAATTCACGATCCTTACAATTACATCATTTCTAGTCACAAGAAAAGACAAATCAAAAAAGCCGATAAGAAAGACGATTACGACGAAATCATTCTATTATATTACCTAGATAACAAAGCGCAAAACCTCAACAAAATTGTAATTGAAAACCCTATAGATACAACGCATATAGAGGTGAATTACAAAAAGCGCCAAATGGTAGATAGTTTAAATGTTCCGGAGTTGGTTGACGTATTGATTACAACACCTAGAGACACCATTAACATAGCAATGGATTACAATAAAACAAAGGTTAATCAACGTAAAAAACTATATTTAGCTATCCCTGATGATTATGAAGAATGTCAGTAAAATAGCACTCCTTGTCCTCACCCTCTTTATTTTTGGTGCTTATTGGGCGCAAAAAACA
>NZ_JBVCPV010000041.1:0-18361 GCF_057456495.1 Lishizhenia sp.
GCGTAGTAAAGGACCTTTTTGTTCGGGTTCTAGTGCGTACGCTCGTTGATTAATCAGTTCAATATTGTTTTCTTCTTCCTCGATTTTAATTACCAAAGGGTCTTGCAATAAAACGCGCTGTATACTTTCAATACTTGGGCTCAATGTGGCTGAAAACAGAAGGTTTTGTCGTTTTTTCGGTAATAATTGAAGGATTTTGTCCATTTCATCTTTAAAACCGAGGTTTAACATTTTATCCGCTTCATCTAATACAAGTGTATTAACAGCTGAAAGATGAACTGCGTTTGCGTCCAATAAATCAAGTAGTCTACCTGGAGTTGCAACCAATACACTAATGTTGTGGAGGTTTTTCATTTGAACATTTACCGAAGCACCTCCATAAACTGCCATAGTTTTACAGGGGAAGGGGAGTGCAGCGGTGAAAGCTTTATAAACATCAGCTACCTGAATGGCAAGCTCTCTAGTGGGTACTAATACCAACACTTTTGCATGTCTAACGGATGGCACTACAACATCTTCTTGCTTAATAAGGGTAGGAATCACGTAACTAGCAGTTTTCCCAGAACCCGTTTTTGCAATACCTAAAATATCCTTGCCATCTAATATTGCAGGAATAGCTTTGGATTGTATAGGGTAGGGCTTTGTGAAATTGAGTTGAGTCAATGCTGCACGTAAATATTTTGGAAGCCCTAAAGAAGAGAATGTCATATTTCTGAATTATAAAGTAGTACGAAGGTAGTGTGAAAAAGTCTGAAACTGATTGTTAATCTAGCTTAATGTATTTTGAAGTGAAAATAAACGGTCTAATTTTAAGAATCATTTTAATTGATTTCTTCTGGGCGTAATCACTCATTTATTATCATCTCTTTAGTTTTCGGTGCTACTTAAGTGTTGTAAAACCCAAGTATGTATGGTTTTAACGTCAAATTCTCTTTTATCAATTGTTTTAATCAAGGATGGTGAGTCATGTGAAGATTACTGAATCAGGTACTTTTTTCTTTTATCCAATTTTTCATTTCTTCCAAGGCAATCCCCAAATTTCCTATTTGACAGTGTTGATCTGCTTGTTCGGACTTAGTGAATATTCGTTCTGAAATTGAACGAGCATTGGTTAGTGCATTTTTTTGTTCATGCAATAATTTAAGGGGTTGAAAAGCATCATTTTCACCCGTAAGTAATAATACATCCTGATCAATTAAATGACTATGAATATGTTCTTTATTCATCTCCATCATCCATGTAACTGCATCATAAGGTTCGGTCTTGTTCTGAATGAATAATGCATTATTTACGGTGTGTTTAAGTGTACCAACATTCATTTTTAAACGAACAAAAAAGTTCGTCAGCTTTCTTTTTGTTAGGAACCATTTCGCTAAGTTTTGGTTGATTGAATTCGTCATTTCAAGCCAATCGTAAACCGGAGGCATGGCAATTACTCTTTTTATACGCTTTTCAAAGGCAGCGGCTCTCAGAATCCAATAACCTCCCATTGACAACCCTAAAGCAGTAACTTCATCCAGCTGAAAATAATCTAATACTACTTTGGTAGGTTTTTCATAGTCATGATCAAAGTACTGGTGGTATAATCTTCTACTTCCTCCTTGACCAGGTCCTTCAAAAGCAATAACGTCGTAACCGTTTTCTGAGAAATAATCCCAAATACAATAAAATTCTTCGATAAAAGCATCGAAACCGGGTATCCCTATTATGGTCCCTTTTACTGTTTTTGATTTTGATGGGATTTTTATGGTAGATAAAAAACTGTCTTTGTAGGGGACTTTATGTCTTTCAAAATTTTGGTCGGAAAATGCCTCATCAAAGGTTTCGACAAATTTTACATACGTCGGAATTTTTCTTTTATCAGAGGGTGCAATCAAAAATTCACTAGCCCTTAAATACGTAGCCGCGTTCTTTAAACGATGCTCTTGAACAGCCACTTTATAGGCCTTTTGAAATTCTTCAACATAATCTTCAAAGGTTCTGATTCTTGAACCAATATATTGTATGTCTTCTAATCTTGAATACCCAAGTGAGTACCATCTATTCAACTGATAGTTCAAGAATTTGTTTTTATGGAACTTATGATAACCTATGGGCAGTTTCATAATGAAGTTTTATTAAGAGTTAGACCTAATTTAGCGAATTTGTAGTGAATTGAAAAGTTGAGATGACAATGGGAAGTAGGTGTTTGGGAGGTGAGTTTATTTCAACTTTGAGGTTTGTCGGGATGATTTTGTTAGCAAGAGTATGCTCCTTTAATAACTATTCCATTTCTTGGCTCACACTTACAACTGTTTAATTCCCTATTTTTGCGTTCATGAAACGTGAGATCATAGTTACTGGAGATGGTTCTAAAACCATTCACTTGCCTGAGTTAAATGAAAATTACCACTCGCACCATGGAGCCTTGCAGGAAGCCCTGCATGTATTTATTCACCATGGTTTAGCCTTTAAAAATGAAGCTAAAAAGCTACGCATATTGGAAATTGGTTTTGGTACGGGGCTCAATGCTTTAATTACGCTGGATTACGCACGTGAATATGATTTAAAAGTAGAATACCACGGTTTAGAAGCTTATCCTGTAAGCAATGAAGAGCTTGAAGCGATGGACTATGTTTCTCTACCAGCCTTGGAAAAACTCAAAACGGAATATAGCCAAATCCATACGGCACCATGGGATACCTTGACAAAACTTAATCCTCATTTTTCTTTACACAAAATTGAACAGAAGTTAGAAGCTTATATGCCGGAAGCGGAAAGTATAGATCTCGTTTACTTTGACGCTTTTGGTCCGAGAGTTCAGGAAGAGATGTGGAGTGTTGAAGTTTTTGAAAAGTTGTTCAAAGGAATGACTAATGGTGGAGTACTGGTGACTTATTGTGCAAAAGGTCAAGTAAAACGCAATATGAAGGCAGCAGGTTTTATCATTGAAGCATTGCCAGGTCCTCCGGGAAAACGTGAAATGACAAGAGCTGTAAAGCCTTAAGCTTTTAGTAACTCAATACATCTTTTTGAGCCACCCATACTTTTTCTCCTGTCTTTAATTGAATTTGGAGAAAGTTCTCGTGCTGTGCTTTTACTTTGTAGCGTTGGTTCTGCTCGAGTTTTACTTCTGTTGGGTTTTTACCCGGTGAAATGTAAGTGGCAATGTCTGTATGCGGTGAAAAAGCAAATTCTGTGGCTACGAAATGTGCATGACTGTACTTTGCTGCCATGGTAGAAACCACAAGGAATAAGAAGGTGATAACAATACCGAATTGACCTATTTTTTTACGCGTTCCTTTTTGTGGCTGTAGGCTGAAGAAGATACTCAGACCTAAAAGCAAGGCGAAGAAGATACTTAAGTAACTCCAAGTGTTCGAAGAAAATTTAAATACAAAACGCCCAATCCACGAATAAGGGTGTTGCCAGTAACTTCCTTCGTTCATTTCCGAAAAGAGGTGAGAAGCATTGTAAATAGCATCTGTATTATTGGGCTCGTACTTCAACGTTTTTTCAAAGAAATAAAGCGCTTTTTCAGGATGCTCAAGCATAAGCTCACACAAAGCGATGTTGTATAGGTTTGCGCTGTTTTGCGTACTGTCCCAATCTTTTTCGAAGGCATTGATGGCCTTTTTGTAAGCTTTATCTTGATAATAAGCTACTCCCTGTTCAAAGTTCGCATGTACAAGACCAGCTAAAATGATGAAAGAAGCAAGGAGGAGTTGACGCATTAGAGTATTTCGTTTAATTCGTTAACAATTTGCGCGGTATTTTCTAACAACATTTCTTGATTTTCTCGCTCTAGTAACAAGCTGTATTTCGCCTCGTCACACTGGTTGAAAATAGATATGATACTTTGTTTTTGTTCCGCAGTACAGTTGAGTGTGTCTATATAACTACGCGTAACTTGCGCAGTGTCTATATTGCGTTTGTTGGCAATAAAGAGTTTGAGTGCGTGAGCTATCTCAACGTAGAATTCTTCTTGATTGTTCGCCGCTAAAGCAGCTTTAGCTTTGCTCAATTCATCAACGGCTAATTTTTTGGCTTGTTTCTTTTTCTGGTTAAGCGCAATGCTTTCTTCGTTTTCATTTCTGTATTTTACAAAGAACCCAAATACAAAAGCTAAAGAAATTGGGGTACCTACACCTGTCCAAAATAATCCAGAATTATAGAAGTCATTCTCCTTTTCATCACTTCTAACATCTACTAAAATTGTGCGTAAAGGTTCTTCAGCCTTTTCTTCTTTTTTCTTCTTGCTTTCTGGTAGGGCTATGCTTTCCCCTTTTGCTCTAATTTTTACTTTGTCACCCTCTACCTCAATGTATTTCTCTGTTTCAGGGTCGAAATAAGCAATTTTAACACCGGGTAATTTAAAACTCTTTCCTTGCAACACTTGAAGGTTATAAACAAAGGTTTTACTTCCCTCAGCCCCGCGTGTATTGAAGAAAATTGAATCGTGAATTTCAGGATCTCCGTATAATGTTAACCCTTTCGGTAATTCTAATTTTGGGGTTTCTATATTGTGTAAATTACCTGCTCCAGATATACGTACACGGTATTCAAAAACATCGCCAACTTTAAAGCTTTTACCTTCTGTTTTACAGTTTACTTTATAGTTACCTACAGCACCGATAAAGCTCGATGGAGCACCATCTGGCAATGGTTTAATAAGCACTTCAGAGCGGTTAGAGGTAATGATGCTACGTTGTGGACGATTACTGTTGTTTAACCTGTAATTGAAAGCGATTCTAAACGGCTCTAAATCGTATAGTCCTGACTGCTCTGGAAACAACAATACTTTTCCACCAGAAATAACCTCTATTTTCTTATTGTTTACAATTTCATCAGAACGTTGAAAACTACCTGGTGCTTGTAAATAATGTTCTTCCGCTGCACCTTCAAAAACAAAGCTTTGGTAATCAAGTAAGGTGAAAAGTTCCTGTTGGGCATAGAGTTTAGAAGATAAAATCAAAGGTTGACCTTCATATAGTTCTTTAGCAGATTGTTGTATGATACCAAAGAAATTCTGATCCATGTTATCCCCTGGATTCTCACTTGTCAAATTCACAGGTTCTACAACTTCTATTATGATGGTGTTAGAACTAATTTCTCCATTTTTAGTTTGAATTTTTACCGGTCCAATTTTGTATTTCCCTTTTTCCTTCACTACGTAAGTGGAAGTTTTCATATAGATCATAACGGCTTGACGCGTATTCATGTCTACATAGGATTGTTGGGAAGTTGAAGTGCCTCCTGCATCTAATAGTTCATCAGGGAAATCATATTCAAAATCATTTCCAGCATTGCTTTCTATGGCAACGCGGAAGGGTTCATTTTCTTCTACCTTTAGCGCTGATGTTTTAATCTTTACATAGGCAGATTGCGCTAGGGTGAAACTAGCGATGAACAATAAACTATATGTAAGGATGTGCTTTACCATCGTTTACCAGATTTTACTTTTTCTTGTTTTCCCCCTGAACCCATGCCACGTAGTTTACGTTTGGTATTCATTTCTTGTTTCATCAATTCATCTAAAAGTCGTTCCGTTTTTTTACTCGAAAGCTTATCACTTTGTTGAGGTGATGAATTAGAAGAGGAATTGTTTTGACTCTTTTGAGATTGACCGTCACCCTGTTTGGGTTGACCCTCTTTATTTTGCTGGTTTTGATTTTGTTGATTCTGTTGTTGCTGATTTTTATTTTGATCTTGCTGGTTTTGCTGATCTTGTTGTTTTTGGTTCTTCTGTTGTTCTTCCTCTTGCTTTTTCAACCTTCTTTTGGCCTCTGCAAGGTTGTAACGCGTTTCTTTAGCTGAAGGATTCATGCGTAAAGCATTTTTGTAATTCTCTATGGCTTCCGCATAGTTTTTATCCTTCATGTTGCAATTCCCCATGTTGTGGTAAAGGGCTGCTTTTTCCTCTTGAGATTTTGCATCTTGCAATTGATTGTAAAAGTTCTCAGCGGCTTCTTTGAATTCACCTTTTCTGTAGGCAGCGCGAGAAATCTCTCTGGAAATATCGATGTTTTCCGGTGCTTGTTGCTGCGCAGTAATAAAGTGGTTGTAAGCTTCTTGATATTTACCTTCTTCGTATAATCTATTGCCTTCTCTAAATTCTTCACGCCATTGTTGCGCGTTAACGGTACACGACAACAGGAGAAAAGTAAAGACTGCTATAAATTTCAAATTAACCACGCTTTAATTGTTGTTTTTCAAGTTCTTGTATTCCTAAAAAGAGTAGAATCATAACAACAGCTACAAACATAAAAAACTGATAATGATTCTTCTTAATTTCTAACTCCAATTCTACGGTATTCGTTGGTTCGTTGGTGTTAAAATCTGCTAAAAGTGAATGTATATTTGGGAATTCGTCATCTGAGAGCACAAATTTACCGTCTGCGCGATCAGAAAGATCTTGAATCATGTTTTTGTCGAGCTTAGAAACGACACTTTTTCCATATTGATCTTTAAAATATTGTCGAGTTCTAGTACCCGGAATGGGTATGAGTCCACCCGAGCTAGATCCTAATCCTAAAATTTGTAATTCAATTCCTCTTCGGTCTAATTCTTTTAAAGTATTATCTATTCCACCTTCGTGGTCTTCTCCATCAGTGATAAGAACAATGATCTTTTTGGTTTCCTTCTTTTCGCTGAAGAAATCTTTGCTTAAATCCAATGCTAATCCAATGTTTGTTCCCTGGTTGGAAATCAGGTCTGAATACAATTCCTCTGTGTACATTTTAGCAGCTCCTATATCTGCCGTTAAGGGGAGTTGAGGATAAGCGCTTCCTGCAAATATTACCATTCCAACTTTATTGCTGCCGGACATGTTAATGTATTGAGTAATGGCGTTTTTAGCAGCAGTTAAACGTGATTCGCCCCCGCTCATGTCTTCGGTGTTCATGGAGTTGGAGATATCTACGGCAAATACAATTTCTGAGTCATTCACCCTAAGTTTAGCCTTCTGCGTTCCAAAAGAGGGTTGCATGGCGGCTATAACTCCAAATACCAAGGCAGACCTTAGCAAGAAAAGTTTAAGGAGGGTATATGTGATGGAAATGGGAGGGAACTGTCCGTTATTTCGGATGCCCATTCGCGTTCTAATTTTGTTAGACCTTCTTAAAATAAACCAAACGAAAGCGTAGAAGATAGGTAGCCCAAAGAAGAAGTATCCATAGTTAGGCGTCTTAAACACCAAACTCTCGCTTCCGCTAAAAGAGGTGAACCCACCAAAGTTTTCCACCACCCAAAAGGCTAATCCCCAAAATAGGAGTTCGAACCCAATTAAAGGAAGAAAAATCAGTTGAAGTTTATATGTTAAACGTTGCTTATCCAATGGCTTCAAAGAAAAATTTGCGTACAACCCATGCAAGGGTAATTAAAAATAAACCTGTTAAAATAAAGGGAAGTGGAACAGTTGGCGGTTCTTGTTGAATGTAGTTGTCTATCAACTTGCGCGTTTCCATTTTCTCTATTTTGTCGTAGATTTCTATCAAAGAATTTTTATCCTTTGCTCTAAAATATTTTCCACCTGTGATATCGGCAATTTTTTCGAGCGTCTTTTCATCTATATCACTTGAGAAAAGCTGACTACTAAAGAAACCTCCAATGTTTTGATCTCCGCCCACACCTATGGTGTAAACGGTGATGTCCTTTTGCTTGGCTAGTTCTGCAGCTTCTAATGGAGATAGTTCTCCTCGGTTGGAAGCACCGTCTGTAAGTAGAATAATTACTTTCGATTCCAAACTATCACTTCTCAAACGGGTGACAGCTGTTCCTAAACCAGTTCCTATCGCTGTTCCATTAATTAAGTAGCCAGACTGAAGTTTGTCGATGCATTTTTTTAAAAAAGAATGGTTTCGTGTAGCAGGACAAGCAGTGTAGGCTTCTCCTTCGTATGCCACCAACCCTATCCTGTCGTTTTTTCTACCGTCAATAAAATCTTTAGCCACTGATTTTGCAGCCTCAAGACGGTTGGGGAGGAAGTCAGTTTGCATCATACTACCGGAGATGTCCATAGCTAAGATAATATCTATACCCTCTGAAAACTCATCTTCTTGGTTTTTTGGAGCTCCAAGGGGTTGCGCTAAGGCAATGATGAAAGCAGCTACACCGAGTAAGAATGTGATATGTACCGCCCAATGCAAAAGTTGAGGAGCAAATCCATCCAACTTTTCAATTTGATGAATGTCTAAACTCGTTTTAAAATCACCTTTTTCTTTCTTGCTGTTAACTACCAACCACACAAAATAGATGGGGACAATAAGTAATAGCCACAGCCAATTAGGCGAAAGGAAAGTGTAATTCCAAAAGTCGATATGTATCCAAGCAAACATGTTATTGATCTTCGATTTTTAATTCAACATCTGCTATTTCAGAAACAATTTGCTTGGCTTTATTACCCGTGCGGAGTATGTCTTCCAAGGATGGTTTTGATTGGGCAAATTTTACCATATCAGATTGAGACAAAAGCGTGATGATAGTAGAAATTGTATCATCCGACAAGTCTCGGTGTATCAAATCCATTTTACTTTCATGGGTTGTTTTATCCATGAAGTTGGAATTATAATGCCTACTTAAAAATGCTCGTACAATAATGGAGAGTTGATAATAATATTCTTTAAGGTCTTTTTCGTAAAGTTGACTTTCTTCTAATTCTTTTATGGCCTTTAAAGCACTTTCTTTTGGACTCAATCGTGTAATGACACGTTCCATTTTAGGGTCAACGGGCGATTTTCTTAATTGTAAAATGATCAGTACAACTAGAAGAACTAAAATAAAGGTAATCCACCACCAGTGCTTAATAATGAAGATTAACCAAGATGGCTTTGCTTCTTCTAGTTGCGTAGATAACTCTTTGATGTCGTAAATATCTTTTGTTCCATCAGCAATAGGACTGTTTACTTCTACAATGACAGGATTGAAATAAAAAGTGCTATCCTGAAACCTCAGGTATTGATCACTGATGATGACATAGGCAGAATCCCAAGCGATGAGTTCATATTTACCCATCCAGTGATACGAGTTTTTCTCTTGATAAGTGGTGTCAGAGAAAGGTGTGCTTATTTCTAATTCGTAATTTTTATTATTTACACTTACACCGTTGGCTTGTGTTATTTTTCCAATTAAAATGTTTTTAGCTGCATCATAATTAAGACTATCAATAGGAAGGTTACTTGTGAAACTTAAGGTTAGCACAAAAGGCTCACCAATTTCAACCTTGGACTTATCTACTGACAAATGCGTTTGTTGTGCATGTAGTTGCACAGAACAAATTATTAAAAATGATATGTAGATGAAATATCTCATTTTGCACGTCTTTGAAAAAGGGCAATTAATGCTTCTAGATAATGAGAGTCTGTAGAAATCGTTGCATGATCAATTCTTGCTTTACGCATTGCTTCTTCAAACTGTTTGCTTCTTCTGATATAGGCTTGCTTGTATTTCTCTTGAGCGGAAAAGGAGAAGGTATTCACCCATTTGTGTTTTCCGGTTTCAGCATCATACAATTTTGTGATACCTACTTTCGGTAATTCCCTTTCCAAAGGATCTTCAGTTTTAAGGGCTACAACATCATGTTTTTTGTTGGCGATTTTAAGACCATCTACGTATGCCGAATAATCAATGAAGTCACTAATAACGAAAGCTATACTTCTTTTTTTAATCACATTGCGGAAGTATTTTAATCCCTCATTGAGGTTAGTTCCTTTGCTTTTCGGTTGATAATCTATCATGTGTCGCAAGATCATCATACAATGGGCCTTTCCTTTTTTGGGAGGAATAAATTTTTCTACTTCATCACTAATGAAAATAGCACCTACCTTGTCGTTATTGGCTACTGCAGAGAAAGCCAAAACGGCAACAATCTCTAACATGAGCTCCTTTTTCGTACGCTCTTTTTGTCCAAAATTATTGGATTCTGAAATATCGATGAGTAGCATGATATTTAGCTCGCGCTCTTCCTCAAAAACTTTAATAAAGGGAGAATTAAAACGGGCTGTTACATTCCAATCTAAACTTCTTACATCATCGCCATAATGGTAATCTCTTACCTCAGAAAACGCCATACCACGTCCCTTAAAGGCAGAATGATATTCTCCCGAAAAGACCTGTTTGGTTAAACCACGCGTTTTAAGCTCTATGGTTTTTACTTTTTTAAGAAGTTCTTTCGTATCCATTAAGGTACGTCTATGCGATTTAAGATTTTTTCAACAATGTCTCTTGGTCCAATTTCTTCAGCTTCGGCCTCGTACGTTAAACCTATACGGTGTTGTAAAACATCAGGAGCTATGGCTCTAATATCCTCAGGAATCACATAGGCTCTTCCGTTTAAAAAGGCATAAGCTTTAGCTGCTCTTGCTAAGTTAATACTCGCTCTTGGCGAACCACCGAAACTAATGAGTGGAGCTAAATTACTCAAGTCGTAATCTCCCGGGTTTCTTGTAGCAAATACAATGTCTACAATGTAGTTCTCTATTTTTTCATCCAAGTACACATCTTTGACCAATTCGCGCAAACGAATAATGTCCTCAGGTTTTAATACACGGTCTATTTTACTCAAACCTTCTTTGCGAATGTTGGAACGTATGATGAGTTTTTCTTCTTCTTTCTTAGGGTAATCTAAAAAGACTTTTAGCATGAAACGGTCTACCTGTGCCTCGGGTAAAGGGTAGGTCCCTTCTTGTTCTACCGGGTTTTGTGTCGCCATTACTAAGAAAGGAGAAGGTAGTTGAAAGGTTTCATCACCTATCGTTACTTGCTTTTCTTGCATGGCTTCCAAAAGGGCAGATTGAACCTTTGCCGGAGCCCTATTGATTTCATCTGCTAATATAAAATTAGCGAATATGGGGCCTTTATTAACAGAGAATTGCTGATCTTTTTGATTGTAGATCATGGTTCCTGTAACATCGGCGGGTAATAAATCGGGAGTAAACTGAATTCTGCTGAATTGAGCTGCAATAGCGTCAGACAGTGTTTTGATGGCAAGTGTTTTCGCCAATCCTGGTACACCCTCTAGGAGAATGTGACCGTCTGCCAGTAAAGCAACCAATAGTTTTTCAACCATGTTGCTTTGTCCAACAATAACTTTAGAGATTTCATCTTTCAAAAGGTTGGTATAAACAATCTCTTGTTTTATTTTCTCTGTCAATTGGCGTATGCTTTCCGCCGGTGATAAAGTTGTGCTGGTACTATCTTCCATCTTCTTTCGTCTTTAATTACAAAAATGTAGATTGCCTTTGGAGTGTTTTTGCTTTTGCTGTTAATATTTGTTAACTTGTGTGAAACAAAATCAACCACCATGACAACCACTACAACGCGCACATGTAAGGAGTGCAGCCAGACCTTAAATGGTCGTAAGGATCAAAAGTTTTGTTCTGACTATTGTAGAAATGCCTACAATAATAAAAAGAACGGCGCGGTAAACAAACACGTTCGCCATATCAATGCCATTTTAAGAAAGAATAGAAGGATATTGGATGAGTTAAACCCTGGGGGTAAAATAACAGTGAGTTTAATGATGTTGGCCGAGCGGGGTTTCAATTTTCATTATTACACCAACACGTATACAACCAAGAAAGGAGCTGTCTATTTCTTTTGTTATGATAGAGGATATTTAAAAGTGGATCAAGAGAGTTATATTTTGGTGCGTAAACAAGAATATGTAAAATGATTTGTTGATAACCCTGAACCTGAATTTAAAGCTTGAAAAACAGTGTTTTTGAGTTCTCTATGCTGCTTGATTGTGAAAAAGTGAACTTTTTTTTCAACAAATTTTATCTAACCAAATAATTCATATATCTTTGCGCCCTGAAAATTCAATGTACTTAAAAGACACTGTAATGTCGAATATCAAAGGTAGAGTATCACAGGTAATTGGACCTGTAGTAGATGTAAGCTTCGAGAAGGGAGTAGAGCTTCCGAATATTTATGACGCACTTGAGGTGCCAAAAGCAAACGGAACAAAAGTAATCTTAGAGGTTCAATCACACGTAGGTGAGAACTCAGTTCGTACTATTGCGATGGATTCGTCTGACGGATTTACTAGAGGTATGGAAGTTGTGGCTACAGGTAGCCCAATTAAAATGCCTACTGGTGACGGAGTAAAAGGACGTTTATTTAACGTAGTAGGTGATTCAATCGATGGGATTGGTGATTTAGACAAATCAAATGGTATGTCTATCCACCGTGAAGCTCCAGCTTTCGATCAGTTATCTACAGCTACTGAGGTTCTTTTTACAGGGATTAAAGTAATCGACTTGATCGAGCCGTATGCAAAAGGAGGTAAGATTGGTTTATTCGGTGGTGCCGGAGTAGGTAAAACTGTATTGATCCAGGAGTTGATTAATAACATCGCGAAAGCATACTCAGGTTTATCTGTATTTGCTGGAGTAGGTGAGCGTACCAGAGAAGGTAACGACTTATTACGTGAGATGTTAGAGTCTGGAATTATCAAGTATGGTGAAGGATTCATGAAGTCTATGGAAGAAGGTGGATGGGATTTATCTCTTATCGACAGAGAAGAGATGAAAGATTCAAAAGCTGCTTTCGTATTCGGTCAGATGAATGAGCCTCCAGGAGCACGTGCTCGTGTTGCATTGTCGGGATTGACATTAGCTGAGTACTTCCGTGATGGTGATGGAGATGAAGCAGGTAAGGATATCTTATTCTTCGTTGATAACATTTTCCGTTTCACGCAAGCAGGTTCTGAGGTGTCAGCCTTATTAGGACGTATGCCATCAGCGGTAGGTTACCAACCAACATTGGCAACTGAGATGGGAGCTATGCAGGAGCGTATTACTTCTACAAAAAATGGTTCTATTACATCTGTACAGGCGGTTTACGTACCTGCGGATGACCTTACTGACCCTGCACCAGCGAACACTTTCGCTCACTTGGATGCAACAACAGTATTGTCTCGTAAGATTGCTGAGTTAGGTATTTACCCAGCGGTAGATCCATTAGAGTCTTCTTCAAGAATTCTTACGCCAACAATCGTAGGTGAAGAGCACTACGCTTGTGCACAAAGAGTACAGCAAACATTACAACGTTACAAAGAGCTTCAAGATATTATCGCGATCTTAGGTATGGATGAATTGTCTGAAGAAGATAAATTAATCGTACACAGAGCACGTAGAGTTCAACGTTTCTTATCTCAACCTTTCCACGTAGCTGAGCAGTTTACAGGATTGAAAGGTGTGTTGGTAGACATCAATGAAACTATCAAAGGATTTAACATGATCTTAGATGGTGAGATGGACCAGTACCCAGAGGCTGCTTTCAACTTGAAAGGAGATATCGAAGAGGTAAGAGCTGCAGGAGAGAAAATGCTTGCTGAAGCTTAATTAATAAGAAATAAGAGGGAGAGCAATCTCCCTTTTTAATATAAATTCTAGTTGCTATGCACTTAGATATAATTACACCGGAAAAGAAAATCTTCACAGGAGAAGTGGACGCCGTTCAAATGCCTGGAGTAGACGGACTTTTTCAAGTATTAGGAGGTCACGCCCCAATCATTTCTGCACTTGCTGAAGGATCTGTGAAAGTAGATTTAGCAAACAGTGATGTAGAGTTTAATGATTTAACTGGAGAGATCGAACGCGATACATCGCACGATAAAGTTATCCGAGTTAAAATTAAAGGAGGAGTGATGGAAATGATGAATGATAAAATCATCATCCTAGCCGAGTAATTGATACACAAGAAACTCAATAAATGAGGGGTCTGGTTCGCCAAATCCCTCTTTTTTGTTAAACAAAGTTAAGCTTGATCTAATTTATTGTTCTATTCTACAAGAGATATACTAAATTAGCCCCTTCAGGCAAATGAAATTATTTGTACCCAATGGATTTAATAAACCAAATAGACAAAACGAGAGTACCAGAACATATTGCTATTATCATGGATGGTAATGGGCGATGGGCCAAACAACAGGGCGAGATGCGTTTGTATGGACATAATTCTGGTGTGGGTGCAGTAAGAGAAGCTGTTAACGGTGCAGACGAATTAGGAGTGAAGTATTTGACGCTTTATACCTTTTCTACTGAAAACTGGAACCGTCCCAAAGAGGAGGTAGACGGTTTGATGAATCTTATGGTTCAAACCATTGCCAATGAGGTTGATGTATTGGACGAGAAAAATGTGAAACTAGAGATTATTGGAGATGAAGAAGGTTTGCCTTCGGATTGTAAAGATAGTTTGTCTGCGGCACGAGAAAGATTAAAAGATAACACAGGAGTAGTTCTTGTCTTGGCTATTAATTATAGTGCAAGGTGGGAAATGATAGAGGCCACTAAAAAAATCGCAAATCAAGTTAAGTCGGGAGATTTAGAAGTTGATGCGATCAATGAGAAAGTTATCTCAGGTGCTTTGTCTACTCAAAATATTCCAGATCCTGAATTGTTAATTAGAACTTCTGGAGAATACAGAATAAGCAACTTCCTATTATGGCAAATTGCTTATTCTGAATTGTATTTTATCGACACATTATGGCCTGACTTTAAACAAGAAAATCTGTTTGAAGCCGTTATAAATTATCAATCAAGAGAAAGAAGGTTCGGAAAAGTATCTGAACAATTAAGACCAGAGTAATTATATGCATAAACTAGTCACACTCCTTTTTACCTTAGCGGTAGTATTCACATCAATCGGGCAAGATATTAACTATAAAAACCCAAAAGAATACGAAATTGGTCCGGTTACTGTGCTTGGCGCAGACAACTTTGATCATACAGCCATCAAATTAATCGCTGGTTTACGTCAGGGAGACAAGATTACTATTCCAGGTGATGATATCAGTAATGCAATCAAAAAACTTTGGAATGAAGGACTCTTTTCAAATGTTGAAATTGTAAAGGAAAAAGTAATTGGAGATGTGATTTATTTAAGCATTGTGTTACAACCACGTGCTAAACTATCTCGCTTTAAATTTACGGGTGTAACTAAAAAGGAAGCAGATAAAATTAGAGAAGAGATAGGTCTTTTCTCGGGTAAGAATATTACCGAAAACCTAATCTTTCAAACTGAAAATAAAGTAGAACACTTCTTTAAAGACAAGGGATATTACTTAGTGGAAGCAAACATCGTCCGCAAAGCGGATACTTTAATGACCAATTCAGAAATCTTTATCATCAATGTAAACAAGGGTGAGAAGATGAAGATTGGTGAACTAAACATTTCAGGTTTAGAAACGGTCAAAGAAGCGAAGCTAAGAAGAGCGATGAAGGATACAAAGCAAAAGGCTTTTTGGAGATTCTTCAAACGTTCTAAATTTATGAAAGTCGCTTATAAAAGAGATAAGTTGGCGATTACGAATAAATTGCAAGAAGAGGGCTTACGTGATGCAGAAATTGTAAGTGATAGTGTTTACGTTATTGATGATAAACACATCGGTATAGATATAAAAATTGACGAAGGAGAAAAATACTACTTCGGAAACATTACTTGGGTAGGGAACTCTAAGTACAGAACAGGTTATCTGGATACGGTTTTAGGTATCAAGTATGGTGATGTCTACAACAAAACTTTGTTAGAGCAACGTTTATTCCAAAGTATGGAGTCGAGAGATATTACTTCACTCTACATGGATAGAGGACACTTGTTCTTTCAGATTGTACCTATTGAAAAAGGTGTGGTGGATAATCACATCAATTATGAATTGAGAATAATTGAGGGGAAAGAAGCTACTATTGGTGATATTGTTGTTAAAGGGAATTACAAAACCAACGAACACGTTATTCGTCGTGAGTTGAGAATGAAGCCGGGTGATTTGTTTAATAGAAACGATATTATTCGTAGCCAAAGAGAATTATCTCAATTGGGGTATTTTGATCCTGAGCAAATGGACTTTATTCCGATTCCAAATCCCCAAGATGGAACAGTGGATATAGAAGTGGTTGTTAATGAAAAGTCTTCTGATCAGATTGAATTATCTGGGGGGTATGGTGCAAATACTTTGATCCTTACAGCCGGATTGTCGTTTAACAATTTTTCAGTACAAAACTTTTTTGATAAATCGGCTTGGTCTCCATTGCCAACGGGAGATGGTCAGCGTCTTTCTTTGAGAGCACAAACAAATGGTATGTTCTACCAAGCTTACAGTTTTTCATTTACGGAACCATGGTTGGGAGGTAAGAAACCAAACGCTTTGAGTTTTTGGATGAACAATAACTCTATTTCTGCTAGTGGTAACTTGTTGAGAACAGATGAAAACTACAGTGGTATTTCCATTACAGGTGTAGGTGTCGGTTTGCAAAGAAGAAAGAAAATTCCGGATGATTACTTTACTGCTTATTATGAAGTGGGATATAAGTATTTTGATGTAAGGAATTATACAAGTTTGGCCTTTAGTAATGGTTATTCAAATAATATTTATGGACAATACGTGTTATCTAGAAACTCAATCGATGCACCTATTTACCCTAGATCTGGTTCGAGATTAACGTTCACAGCGAAGGCATCTCTTCCTTACTCAATGTTTGATGGTGTGGATGACTACTCAAATTACTCTCAGCAAGATTTGGTTAGATTCAATGAATTCTACAAATTTAAAATGACGGGAGAATGGTACTTGCCATTAACTTCTGATAAGAAATTAGTATTAGCACCAAGATTCGGTATTGGATTTATGGGAGCATACAATCAGAGTAAAGGACTTTCGCCTTTCGATAGATTTAGTTTAGGAGGAAGTGGTTTAACCGGAGGAGTGAATGCTCAGGTGAATGGTACGGAGATTATTTCATTAAGAGGGTATGGAACAACAAGTACAATTGTGAGTTCTACAGTTGCCGATCCAATGATTGCTAAATACTCCGTTGAATTAAGGTATCCGATTTCATTAAATCCATCAGCAACGTTCTGGTTGTATGGTTTTGCTGAAGCAGGAAATACATACACAGCTTTGGATAAATTTAATCCTTTCAATGTGAAACGTTCTGTAGGTGTTGGTCTGAAGGTAAATATACCAATGATTGGTATGCTAGGATTTAACTATGGATGGGGATTAGATCCTTTAGATCCACACAGTGTAGGGTATAGAGATGGAAATGATGCTTTAAGAGCAAATGGTCAAATTCCTGGTGTTTTCCAATTCACGATTGGAACTAACATCGGAGATCTTTAATGCATCACAATAAAAATATTATTTTCGTCGTTCGACTGTCAAATAGAAAATTATGAGAACTTTAGCTTTATCACTTTTAATGGTTATTGGCACGGCCTTTGCTTCTTATGGTCAGAAGTACGGGTATATCGATTCAGACTTTATCTTGGAAAATATGCCAGAGTATGTTGAGGCCAAAGAGAAGTTGGATAAGTTTGCGAAGCGTTGGCAAAAAGAAATTCAGGATAGATACGTAGTTATCAAAAAGAAAAAAGATGAATTCGATAGAGTGGAGGCTGTGCTTCCCGATGAAGAAAGAGAAGCTCGTAAATTAGAAATTGAAACATTGGAAAACGAGACTTTGGAATTGCAGCAATTGCGTTTTGGAGTAAATGGAGACTTGTTCGCCAAAAGAAAAGAATTGATACAGCCCATTCAGGATAAAGTGTTTGAGGCATTGGAAAAAGTTGCTAGCAAGGGTAAATATGCGTTTGTATTTGATAAAGCAAATCAATCAAACCTTATATTTGCAGACCCAAAATACGATTTAAGTAAAAGGGTTCTAAGGGAATTAGGTGTTAGTATTAAATAGAATAAATAAGAATGAAAATGATGAAAAGATTATTAGTAGCGTTTGCAGTATTGTTGTTTACAGGTTTTGTTTCAGCGCAGAGTATTGCACATTGTGATTATGCAGCTGTATTTGATACAATGCCTTCTGCAATTCAGGCACAAAAGGATATTCAAGATTTAAGAGAAAGCTACGCGAAAGAATTAGAAGAAGATCAATTGAAATTACAAGAGGCGTATCAAAAATACCAAGTAGAAGGGTCTACGCTTTCTCCAGTTTTACGTCAGCGTGAGGAGAAAAGAATTCAAGATATGAGTGCAGCTTTAGATAAGAAGAGTCAGAATTACGATGCTGAATTGCAAAATTACTACAAGCAAGCGATGGCACCATTAAACGAATTAATGAACGAAGCAATTGAGAATGTAGCAAAAGCGAACAAGATTGATTACGTTCTAGATGAAAACTCTGTATTATTTGCAGGAGGAAGAGATATTACTGATTTAGTGATTGCAGAAGTATTGAAGTTGGATGTTCAGGAAACTCCTCCAGCTACTTCGCCAGCTCCAGTTGGACAATAAGAAAGAATTTTTAAATAACTTTGAGTCGAGTAAATTATTGCTCGACTTTTTTTATGCAAAAAAATCAGAAAGGATATATAGGTGTTTTTGATTCTGGGTACGGCGGTTTAACTGTACTTAAAGAGTTCAGAAAGC